>CAIYGK010000186.1 GCA_903925725.1 uncultured beta proteobacterium
CGCTCCTACAAAGTGATGGGGCGCTTCGCCGATGCTGAACAGGCCTTCCTGAAGGCGGGGGATCTGATCAACAAGGATCCCGACTTGCTGGTGGACTATGCTGACCTGCTGGCGGTGCGCGCCAATAACAACATTGAAGGCAAGCCGCTGGAACTTGTTAACAAGGCGCTGGCGCTGAACCCGCAACATCCGATGGGACTGATGATGTCCGGCGTTGCCGCCTATCGACGCTCGGACTTTGCCCTTGCCGTGGCACAGTGGGAAAAGTTGTTGACCATCCTCGATCCTGGCTCACCGGACGCCCAGCAGGTGGAAGCAGACATTACGGAGGCACGTGCCAAAGCCGGGCTGCCGGCCGCGACCAAAGCAGCGCCCGGCGCCAAGCCTGCCGGTACCGGATCCGAAGCGGGCAAACTGCCGCCGGTTGACCCTGCAGCAGCGGGCGCCATGACCCCGGAAAAAATCAACCAGATGATCGACGGTCTGGCTGCCAAACTGAAGGCCACTCCGGATGATCTGCAAGGTTGGGTGCGCTTGGCGCGGGCCTACAAAGTGCAGGGCCGCCTGCCTGAGGCCGAGCAGGCTTTCGCCAAAGCCGGAAAACTCGTTGATACCGACCCGGACCTGCTGACCCAATACGCTGACCTGCTGGCCATGACGACGAACAGCCTGGAAGGCCGGCCCCTGGCACTGGTCAACAAGGCACTGGCGCTCAACCCGAAACACCCGATGGCGCTCATGCTGGCTGGCTCCGCCGCCTACCGGCGTGCCGACTACAAACTAGCCATCAGTCATTGGGAAAAGGTATTGACGGTGCTGCCGCCCGGTTCCACTGACGCGGCGCAAGTAGAGGCCGAAATCGCCGACGCACGCAGCAAAGCGGGTCTGGGCCTGCAACTCAAGGCGAAACCCTGATCCGGTTTCAGCGCCGGTTCACACCGTTTCTGCGAGCTTGCGGCCAAAGGCCTCAACCTGGTCCCAGTCGGTGAACTCAATCACTGTCTTGGGGTCGGTTGGGCCGTCGGTGATAAGCATGATGAAACGAATCATCAGGCGGTCAATAAAGCGATAGCGCGGGTAGTCAAGTTTGCCCGCAAAGACCCCGAGCAGTTTGGGTTGCCAACTGATACTTTTCAGGAACTTGAGCAAATAAGGGTTGTTCTCAGGCCGGTTTTTGTTCGGCTTGCGCGCCACAATATTGACGGTAAAAAATGCATTCGCCTTGCGCTCCAGCAGCGCCTGATGTCGCTCTATGAATTGCGACACTTCGGGCTGATGTTTGCCGTAGCGGATGCTGGCACCGATGACGATGGAATCAAACGCCGTCAAATCAAGCGCATCGGCCTGTGAAAGTGGCACAACGCTGACGGTGTGCCCCTGCCCCTGCGTAACTTGCCGCAACCTTTCGCAGATGCGCGGCGTATGGCCGTCGGTCGTTGAATACGCCAGCAGAATGCTGCTCATCGACCCGGCCCGGCGGGCGCATCGTCGTCGAGGTTGACGGCCTTGTACTTGCTCGCAAGTTGCTGTTGCGTGGCATCAGGCACTTGCGCATAGTGCGAGAACTCGATGCTGTATGAACCCTCGCCGGCCGTCAGCGACTTCAGTCGACCTTGGTAATCACCCAATTCGGCCAGGGGAATCAGTCCACTGATGGCCACGGCCCCATTCGGGCGCGGCTGGGTACCAGTTACATGGCCACGCTTGCTGGCCAGGTCACCCGTCAAATCGCCGATGGTGGCTTCGGGTGCCAGCACCTCGATATGAACCAGTGGCTCAAGCACCATGGGACGTGCCAGGCGTACTGCCTCAATGGTCGCCTTGCGTCCCGCCGAGGTGAAGGCAATATCCTTGCCATCGACGGCGTGCGTCTTGCCGTCATGCACGATGACGCGCAAATCGTGAACCGGGTAACCGGCTACCACGCCTTCAGCCAGTGCCTGGCGCACGCCTTTTTCCACCGCCGCCATGAACACCCCAGGAATCGCGCCGCCTTTGACAATGTCGACAAATTCAA
Source organism: uncultured beta proteobacterium (assembly GCA_903925725.1). Lineage (GTDB taxonomy): Bacteria > Pseudomonadota > Gammaproteobacteria > Burkholderiales > Burkholderiaceae_C > Rhodoferax. The sequence continues at coordinate 2,018 of CAIYGK010000186.1, forward strand.
AGCCTGTGCCACGCGGCAAGGGTTCGACGCGCAACATGACCTCGCCGAACTGGCCAGCCCCGCCGCTTTGCTTCTTGTGGCGGCAATGCCCCTCGGCATTGCCGGTGATGGTTTCTCGATAAGCGATTTGCGGCACACTGGTGTCGAGCTCAAGTTTGTACTGCTGCAGCATCCGTGAGAGCTTGGCCCGCAAATGCATGTCCCCCAGACCCCGAATCACGGTTTCGTTGGTGCCCGGGTGTCGCTCCACCTTGAAGCAGGGATCTTCCAGTTCCAGCTTGTGCAGAATGTCGAAAAGCCGCTGCTCGTCGCCCTTGCGCCGTGTTTGCACCGCCAGCCCGTGCATTGGCTGCGGAAAGGAAAGTGGTTTGAGGTGAATGTGATCCTCATCGTGCGAGTCATGCAGAACGCAGTCGAATTCAATCTCTTCTACCTTGGCTACAGCCCCGATGTCGCCCGGCACGAGGTCCGCCACTTCGATGTGCTCCTTGCCTTGAAGGCGATACAAATGCGAAACCTTGAAAGGTTTTTTCGCCGACCCGACAAACAGCTGGGCGTCGCGCCGGATCGTTCCCTGGTGTACCCGAAAGATACCGAGCTTGCCAATGAAGGGGTCGATCACAATCTTGAAAACATGCGCCAGAACGTGCAGTTGATCGTCAGGTTGCGCCTGAAAAGCCTGCGGCTCCGCGCCGGGCTCGGTGCGGTAAAACGGCGGCGCGTTGCCCTCAGCCGGATTCGGGGCCAGTCGCGCCAGGGCATCCATCAGTTGCGGCACGCCAGCACCAGTCCTGGCAGAAACAAACAGGATAGGGATCAGGTGTCCCGCGCGAAGCGCCTGCTCAAAGGGTGCGTGCAACTGTTCCAGTGTGGGGTCAGCACCCGTTTCCAGGTAGCTGGCCATCAGGCTGTCATCTTCTTCAACAATCTGGTCAATCAGGCTGCGGTGCGCTGCAGCGACTGACGCGAAATCGCTCTCGCCATCTTCGTGACCCAGCAGTTCCACCACGTCCTGCCCATTGTGTGTCGGCAAATCCAGCAACAGGCACTGCTTGCCGAAACGCTCCCGAATTTCATTCACGAGTGCAGGCAAATCGACATTATCGGCATCGATCTTGTTGATCACAATCATGCGGCACAAGCCGCGTTCTCCTGCAAGCGTGAACATGCGTTCCGTTGCAAGTTCGATACCGTTCTGCGCGTTGATCACCACCAGGGCAGTATCGACCGCTGCCAGCGCGCCCATGGACTGACCGGAAAAATCCGGGAAGCCGGGCGTATCAATCAAATGAATCTGGATACCGTCCCAGTCGAATCCGACGACTGTGGACTGAAGGGAGTGACCAAGCTCTTTTTCAATCGGATCGAAGTCACTAACGGTGTTGCCCTTTTCAATCGACCCCCGACTCTTGATGGTTCCGCTGGCTGCCAGCAGGCCTTCCGCCAGTGTGGTCTTGCCGACGGCACCGTGACCGACCAAGGCAACGGTGCGAATGCGGGTACTGCGTGTCTGACTCATAAATGACCCTTATCTTTATCAAATTGCAAATTTCAAGGTACATCTTACTGGACAAAATGAGCGGCCTATCGGCTCCGCCCGGCCTTGTATTTACCACTGCCAGCGCCGATCACGCCGTCTGCCAGCGCCAATCGCGCCAGCCCTTTGGCGGCATGGGCATGCGTAATCGCCAGCCCCAAAGCATCGGCAGCGTCCGTCCCTGGCAAGCCAGGCAATGCCAGAAGACGACGCACCATCTCCTGAACCTGTGTTTTGTCTGCCCGGCCGTAGCCAACAACGGCCTGCTTCATCTGCAGCGCCGTGTACTCCGCGACCGGCAAATCCAGCGACACCAGTGCAGTAACACAAGCGCCGCGTGCCTGACCCAGCAACAAGGTCGATTGCGGATTGACGTTGACAAAAACGATCTCGACAGATGCGCAATCGGGCTGGTAGCGTGCAATGACTTCACGAACACCGTCGAACAGTACTTTCAGGCGCCCTGGCAACTGGTCATTTTCAAGGTGAACGGTGCTGATGGTGCCGCTGGCCACATAAGCCAGTTCAACGCCCTGCACGTCGATCACGCCAAAACCGGTGGTGCGCAGGCCAGGGTCAATACCGAGGACTCTCATCAAGCTACAGCCCAAAATACCATCGGACCGAGTGAAAGAAGACGGGTGCTGCGAAGCACAAGGCATCGACCCGGTCGAGCAGACCGGCAGCACCGGTCACCGCTGTGCCCTGACCGCGCCAGATCGGTATGCCACGGTCACGCTTGAGCGCTTTCATGACCAGATGCCCGAAGGATCCGGCCACACAAGCGAGAAAGGACAGTGCAAACGCCTGTCCGGGCACAAAGGGGGTGATTCCTGCCAACAAAGCGCCAAGGAGACTGCCTACTGTGATACCAATCCACCAGCTTGGCCAGTTGAAACTCTGGCTTATCGCGGGTGCCACCGGCGGCTTGTGCAGTCGGCGCGAGGCCAGGTGCTGCGTAATCATGCTGGTTTGCACGACCAATACGAGGAAGAAGACCAGAAAGGCGTTCTTCTTGTCGTAATGGGGGAAATCGAGCAGCAATAGTGCTGGCACATGGCTCATCCCGTAAATACACACCATGATGCCCCATTGCAATTTCGCATTGCGCTCCAGAAAGCGCTGTGGATCATTGGCCAGGGCACTAACTACCGGAATCGCAAGAAACACGTAGACCGGAATGAACACCGTGAACAGGTTGAATAGTTCGTTGCCGACCAAAGCGTACTGAACCGGCAGCACGACAAAGAATGCCAGCACCAGGCTGCGGTGATCACCACGACGCGTCGGTGACAGTGTCATGAATTCACGCAGTGCAAATGTGGAGACCAGTCCGAACAGGGTCAGCGCAACCCAGTCACCAGCCAACCAGCTGACCCAGAACACCAGCATCACCAACCAGCTGGTCCTGAGCACGCCCTCGAAATTGCGCAGATCACTTCGCTGTTGCTCGGCACGATGGCTGTCGCCCAACTCGCGCATGGACAGCAGCACGGCGACCACACTGGCCAACAGCAGGATGCCAAACACAATGGTAAAAAGCGCACCAACCTGCTGGGTCGCACTGAGATTTTTCAGGGCCTGGTACATGCTTTCAGACCTCGCGCAAGGCCATGACGGCGCTCCGGGCGCGCTCAAGAAAGACCAGCCGCTCTTCACCTTCCTGCAGGTGAAGTGGTGCGCCAAAAGTTACCGAACATAACACCGGCACTGGCACCACTTCACCTTTTGGCAAGACGCGCTGCACATTGTTGATCCAGGCTGGCACCAGTTCAACAGCGGGGTACCTGGACGCCAGTTTGTACAGCCCGGCCTTGAAGGGCTGCGGCTCGTCCTTGTTGCCACGCGTGCCTTCCGGAAACAGAATGATCGAGTCGCCATGATCCAGCGCCTCAAACAATGGCTCCAGCGGATCTTCTTCGGCATTGCGTTCACGCGATACATAGATGACGTTGAACACGGCCGTTGTAATCCACTGCTTGAAGGCGGTCCTGGTCCAGTAGTCCCGGGCGGCAATGGCGCGCGTCGTGGAACGCAGTTCCTTGGGCAGAGCAGCCCAGATCATGACCAGATCGGCATGACTTTGATGATTGGCGAAGTAAATGCGTTGCTCAGCCTTCGGAGGACAACCATACCAGCGCGCCTGGGATCCGGTCAATACACGGATCAATCCGAGCAGGAAGTAACTCATCAGCATGGCGCGCATGCACGCATGATAAATGGATTGCGCTTCAAACCCGCGACAAGGAAGACGGGCAAGCAGCCGTCAGGGCAGCTCTGCGCTGCCCAGGCGACTCGCGATCACGCCGGAGCGCTCGGCAAGGTAACTGGAATTGGGGAGTTTCTCAAAGTATTTCGGTCGCGGCAGCATGACAGCCAGCCGTGCCGCCTCCGAAGCGTTGAGTCTGGATGCTGGTTTGCGAAAGTAGTGCTGCGCAGCCGCTTCAGCACCAAAGACACCTTCACCCCACTCCACACTATTGAGGTAGATCTCCAGAATGCGCTGCTTGCTGAGCAAGGTCTCAAGTAGCAGCGTCAACACAAACTCCTGGCCCTTGCGCGCCAGGGTGCGCTCACCCGACAGAAACAGGTTCTTTGCAAGCTGTTGGGTAATCGTCGATCCGCCCACAACCTTCGGCGTGCGAACCACTGACTTGCTGTTGATCCGGGTTGCTGTGCTTGCCCGACTACCGGTCACCTTTTCCGCCTGTGCCTGTGCCCTCGCATTTCTTTGCCAGGCCTTTTCCAGAGCATCCCAATCCACCCCGTCGTGGTTGCTGAAACCATCATCTTCGCTGGCAATCACCGCCTGCTTAAGCAGGTCTGAAATCTGTTCATAGGGTACCCATTGCTGGCGCCAGGGCAGACGCCCTTTTTCCGATTGCAAACGCCAGGCTTCGGAACGTTGAAAGGCGGTCGACTGCGGCTCAAGCACCGCCATGGCAGCAATGCGAAAGGCAAAAAAGAGTTGCAGCGCCAGCACCGCAAGGAGCATCAAACCGAACAGACGCAGCAGGGCCTTCATCACTGCCACCAGGCTAGGGCAAGAGCATTCGCAGCTCGGTGAGCACCTGCCGAACCGGCGGGCGCACTCCGCGCCAGATCATGAAAGCCTCTGCGGCCTGCTCCACCAACATACCCAGACCGTCCCGCGCCTGCGCACCATGTTCCTGTGCCCAGCGCAGGAAGCCCTGCGCCGCGCTGCCATACATCATGTCGTAAGCCAACGCACCCGGCTTCAGCGTGCAAGCCGGGACCGGCACTGCGCCACCTCCGAGGCTGCTCGCTGTTGCATTGATCAGCACATCAAAACTTGTTGTCAATGACTGCAAACCCTGCGCTCGCAATTCAGTCCCCTGCTGTGCCGCCAGTGCTTCGTGTCGCGCGACCAAGGCACTCGCTTTGTGCACAGTGCGATTGCCCACCGTGATGCTGGCCGGACTAGCCAGCAGCAGTGGGCCGAGTGCACCAGCCGCGGCACCGCCGGCGCCGAGCAACAGTACGTGGCGTCCCTTCAATTCAACTCCGGCGTTCCCCTGAATATCGTTGACCAATCCGGTGCCATCGGTGTTGTCGGCGAGCAGTTTGCCATCCTGCAAGGTCAGAATATTCGAAGCGGTTGCCAGCGCGGCGCGCTGCGAGCATTGGTTGGCCAGGGTTGCCGCTTCAAACTTGAAAGGCACAGTAATATTGCAACCGCGCCCGCCCTGCGAAAAGAAGGAATTCACCTCCGTGGCAAAACCATTGATTGGGACTAGCCGCTTGCCATAGTGAAGCGTCTGGCCAGTAAGTTCAGCAAAGCGCGCATGAATCCACGGCGACTTGCTGTGCTCGATCGGGTTGCCCATGACGCAGTAGATATCCATAAGACTTCAGTTCGCAGTGAGTCGACTTTCCAGAGTCTCATCGCGCGTAAATTTGAAGCGCGAAACAACCCATATCTGTTCAGCCTGGCGGCGCATGGTCGCGTTAAATCGGCCAAACGGTCCAGCGCTGCGGACGATCGCCACTGCGCGTCGATCCAATGCCCGGTTGCCCGAACCTTCAACAATTTCAACCTCGTGAATCCGGCCGTCAAAATTGACAGTGACAGCCAACGTCATCTCTCCATACATCTTCTTGCCAGCCGTTTCCGGAAAATTCTCTGTTCCCTTGTCCTCAATGCGACGGCGCAAACGGTCGTAATAGACGGCGTACACCTCTTCCCGGGTAGAAGGGCCGATATAGCGTTTTCTGGGCCGTTCGTTTTCAACCTTGATCCGATGCTCTATCTCTGCGAGCAACTTGCTTAACTGACGACGAGTCTCTTCTCGTTGAGCCTGTTCCGGAGTGGGTTTGTCAGGCTGAGGGTCTTGCGTGGGCATGCTGGCCAGGCGTGATTTGACTTCTGCCAACAACAGGTTTTGCTGCTCCTTAAGCGTCTGCAATTGCGCCTGGGCCTGGCTTTCGCTTGCATCTCCAGCCTGCGACAACAGCGCCGGTGGCAAGGGGCTGATGGCACGACCTGCCTGTGCATCGCCGCCACCGACCATATTGGCCTGAGCGATGGCCTGGGCCTTGGTCGGACGCTCACTGGTCCGCGCGTTGACCAGAATTACCTCGAGTGGAGTATCCTGAAAAACGCGGTTGAAAGCGTCCGGATCCACGAAGCGCACCGACAGCAAGACACCATGCACCGCAATGGATGCGCCCAGAGCCCACTGCAGGGAGCTCAACGAGCTAGGGGAAATCCACTTCACGACGGTCAATCATCACTGGCCGCTACGCTGGTGGCAGCATCGGCATCGTTCATATCGACGGCAATCGCAATCGGGCCCGCCGCCACCCCATCGTCAAGTTCATCCTCATCGGCACCGCCATCCGGCAATGCGTTGTCGCTCGCCGGCGAGGCATCGAGCCGCGCCAGCACGGTCCCCGTCACGTCCAGACTGACTTCGTCAATACGACCAAGCTTGACGCGCAGGCGCGCGCCACGCGCCAATCCTTGCGCACCAACAAGCACAAGCACAAGCGGCAGTTCATCAGCACGCACCATGTTCTCCTTGAAAACGGTAGCATTGATTTCGGTAATCGCATTTTGCTGCAGGTACTTGAGTGTCCAGAATCGCTCCATCGCGCTCTGGTATCCGTTGTAGGCCGAGTAGGCGGCGTCGAAACTCGAAATGATGGAGAACAAGTCAGCGTCTTTTGGCTTGAACGGTGCCACCAGGGCAGCGGTTTTGCCATGGCGCGCGCAGGCAATGATTTGCCACTGATTCACCAGGTCGGTGTAGCGGCGCAGCGGTGAACTGCTCCAGGCATAACTCCTGACACCGATACCCGCGTGCGGCAGTGCCTTGGTGCCCATGCGGACCTTGACCCCCGGCAGCAACGAAGCCTGACTGCGGTAAATGGCCGGCACGCCATGTTCGGCCAACCAGTTACCCCAGGTGCTGTTGGCCAGAATCATGGCCTCCGACACGATCAGATCAAGCGGCGCTCCACGCTGGCGGATGCTGATCTGTACCGTCTCCGTGCCCTGCGGCTCGGCGCCCTCGTTTTCGACCAGTCTGAAGTTATAGTCTGGCCGGTTGAAGCTCTCTGGCTTGCCGCGTACCAGTTCACGTCCGGCTTTCAGATGTTTCGCCAATCGAAACAGGAAGGACAGTTGCTCGCGCTGCTGCAAGACCTTGGGATCATGCTGATGCTCGAACGCCGGATCCTCCAGCCACTGCGGGGTCACGATAGCGTCAAGCTGATCATGGCGTAAATTGGCGCTGATATGGACACGATCGAGTCGCGTCTCACTGCTCACGATCTCCAGTGTGCCTTCATCCAGTCCGATATAAAGAGAAACTGCTGGGCAATCGCTGCCCTCCCGCAAGGTGTAACTTTTCACCACTTCCTCGGGCAGCATGGTGACCTTGTAACCTGGCATGTAAACCGTGGACAAGCGCTGACGCGCCGCAACATCAATAGGGCTGCCCGGCAGAATCGCCAGAGCTGGAGCCGCAATGTGAATGCCTATCTGTACCCGACCCGAACCCAGTCCCTGCACCGACAAAGCATCGTCGATCTCCGTGGTGGCGGAGTCGTCGATGGAAAACGCATGCACCGTCGACAAAGGCAAAACCTCGCGAATCGGTGGTGCTTCCAACCTGGCAAAACCCGTTCCTTTGGGGAAGTTCTCCAGCAGGAAACGCTTCCAGTGAAACTGGTAGGGCGAGTCAATCGCACCGGCCTTGATCAGCAGTTCCAGGGGACCCAGATGTGTTTCCCGCGAGGCCTCCACCACGGCCTTGTATTCAGGCGCATTCTTGTCAGGCTTGAACAGTATTTTGTACAGTTGATCGCGCACCGCTTGGGGACACTGCCCCGCACTCAGGTCCTTGACCCACTGATCGACCTGCAAGGCAATCTGCTTCTTTTTCTCAATCGCCGCCAAAGCCTGCGCCAGTATGTCAGCCGACGCCTTGCGAAAACGCCCCTTCCCGGCGCGGCGAAAGTAATGTGGCGCCTCAAACAGGCGCAGCAAGGTGCCTGCCTGTTGCTCCAGCGTGGCCGGTTGGTTCGCTTTGCTGCTGAAATACTCGCGCGCCAGGTCAGCAAATCCGAATTCATCTTCCGGAGAGAACTCCCAGGCCAACTCCAGTTCTATCTCCTGACTGATCAACTGCGCACTGGCAAGCAACTGGGCCGGCGTCGGCTTCTCAAACCTCAGCAGAATGCTGGCCGCCTTGACCTTCACCCGCTTGCCACTGTCGAGCTCAACTTGCGCCGACGATTCCGTCTCGGACAGCACGCGCCCGGCCATGAATTTTCCAGCTTCTTCAAACAATAAGTACATGAAGGACATTGTCCCAGCAAATAGGCGCGGCGGTAGCGCCTCAGTCCAGGCCCAAGAACTCCAGCATCGCCGGCAAATGCACCTCAAAATCACTTAGCGCATGGTCGCCGCCTTCGATCAGTCGAACATGGGCACGAGCGTAGTGCGCCAGCATCTCGCGCCAGTCCAGCAATTCATCACCCTTTGCAATAATGGCCAGAGAACGCTCCGGGTAGCTCAGGTCTGGCGGGGTCAGGTCGCGCAACTCCTGGACGAATTCTTCTCGAAAGAAAAAAAGCTCGGTTGGGTCATGCCACAGGCTGTGCTCCCCAATGTACTGCGCGAGATCACGTGCTGGGTTGACCGCTGGGTTAAGCAGTATGGCCTTGCATTGCGTCTGCTCCGCCACCCAACTGGCGTAGAAACCACCAAGCGAAGACCCGATGACCGCCATGCGGTCATGTGGCCAGTCCGCCGCTGTCTGCATCACCTCCAGCATCGCCTGGCGCGGCGAAGCGGGCAGTTGCGGGCACCACCACACCAATTCTGGATGCAAGCTGCCAAGCAGTGAGGCCATCCGGCGCGCCTTGTTTGACATTGGCGACGAGCGAAAGCCGTGCAGATAAAGCAGGTGCGTGATGGGGCGCTGAACAGTCATGACGGCTTCATGGTAACGCCCGGCAAGGGATAATTGCAGCATGGCAGTGGTTTTCAAGAATCTTTCGGTTTGGCAGCGCATGACGCCCTGGTTTCGCGGATTTGACGGGCCGTTGGCGTTTGCCGTGTTCCTGCTCGCTTGCGCCGGTATGCTGACCATGTATTCATCCGGCTTTGATCAGGGCACGCGCTTTGAGGATCACGGACGCAACATGCTGCTGGCCGGCTTCGTCCTGTTTGTTGTGGCGCAGATTCCACCACAACGTTTGATGTCACTGGCTGTACCGCTCTACCTCGTTGGTGTCACGCTGCTGATTGCGGTGGCGGTTTTCGGCGTCACCAAAAAGGGCGCAAGACGCTGGCTCAATGTCGGCATCCCCTTCCAGCCCAGTGAAATTCTCAAGATTGCAGTGCCGCTGATGCTGGCCTGGTGGTTCCAAAAGCGTGAGGGACAGTTGCGACCACTGGACTTTGCCGTGGCCGCCTTCTTACTGATCGTGCCGATTGCGCTGATCGTGCGCCAGCCCGATCTGGGCACAGCCATACTGGTGCTCTCAGCAGGTCTGTCGATCATCTTTTTCGCGGGTCTGTCCTGGAAATTGATCTTGCCACCCTTGGCTCTGGGCGTACTTGCAGTGGGCTTGATCGTTGGTTTTGAGCCCCAACTGTGCGCGCAGGGCGTGCGCTGGCCGGTACTGCACGACTACCAGCAGCAGCGTATCTGCACCTTGCTGGATCCGACGCGTGACCCGCTGGGCAAAGGCTTTCACATCATTCAGGGCATGATCGCGATTGGCTCGGGCGGCTTTTGGGGCAAGGGCTTCATGCAGGGCACTCAGACCCATCTGGAGTTCATCCCGGAGCGCACCACCGACTTCATATTTGCCGCCTTTTCAGAAGAGTTCGGCCTCTTTGGCAACTTGCTGCTGATCGCCGGCTTTGTCTTCCTTATCCTGCGCGGCCTGAACATTGCACTGGAAGCTCCAACCCTGTTCTCGAGGCTGCTGGCCGGCAGCATCACGCTGATCTTCTTCACTTACGCCTTCGTTAACATGGGCATGGTCAGCGGCATTTTGCCGGTGGTCGGGGTTCCACTGCCCTTTGTCAGCTATGGCGGCACCGCCATGGTCACACTGGGCATGGGGCTCGGCATATTGATGTCGATTGCCAAGTCCAAACGTCTGGTGCAATCCTGAATAGAATCAAGCATGATCTCTCGCGAACCCACTCTCGAACGCCTCGCAACTGCCAAATCCCTGCTGCTTGACCCCTTTGGCCTGGACGAATCCGACCTGACCCGCGCCCTGAACGAAATCAAGTCGCATCAGGTTGACGAAGCCGATCTGTATTTCGAGTACACCCGCTCCGAGGGCTGGAGTCTGGAAGAGGGTATCGTCAAGACCGGTTCCTTCAGCATCGACCAGGGCGTCGGCGTACGCGCTGTCAGCGGAGAAAGGACCGCATTCGCCTACTCGGATGACATTTCCGCAGCATCGCTGCTGGACGCTGCCCGCACCGTGCGAACCATTTCGAACGCGGCGCAAACCGCTCGCGTGCGCTCCAGTGTGAAGAAGTTGGCAACCGGTCGCTCGCTCTATCCGGGTCTCGATCCGATTGCCACGATGGACAGCACGAGCAAGGTGGCCTTGCTCGGAACCGTTGAGCGTCTGGCACGTGCCAAGGACCCTCGGGTGGCGCAAGTGATGGCGGGTCTGGCCAGCGAATACGACGTCGTGTTGATTGCACGCGCTGATGGAACGCTGGCGGCCGATGTGCGTCCGCTGGTGCGCCTGTCGGTCACTGTCATCGCCGAGCAGTTGATCGGTGGCAAGACCCGGCGCGAAGTAGGCACGGCGGGCGGCGGCGGCCGTTTCGGGCTGGCCTATTTCGACGCGGCGCGCATAAGCCAGTATGTCGATGAGGCGGTCCATGCAGCGCTGACCAATCTGGCGGCGCGCGCCGCCCCGGCGGGAGAAATGACGGTGGTCTTGGGCGCCGGATGGCCTGGCATTTTGCTGCACGAAGCAATCGGTCATGGCCTGGAGGGCGACTTCAACCGCAAAGGTTCAAGCGCCTTCAGTGGCCGCATTGGCCAACGGGTCGCAGCCAAGGGCGTGACCGTGCTGGACGACGGTACGCTGGCTGATCGCCGTGGCTCTCTCAATGTCGATGATGAAGGCAACATCAGCCAGCGCACTGTGCTGATCGAAGATGGCATTCTCAGAGCCTATATGCAGGACACGATGAATGCGCGCCTGATGGGCGTACCATCCACCGGCAACGCCCGGCGTGAGAGCTATGCCTCGGTACCGATGCCGCGCATGACCAATACCTACATGCTCGGCGGCGACAAAGACCCCAAAGAGATCATTGCCAGTATCCAGAAGGGTCTTTATGCCAGCAACTTTGGTGGCGGGCAGGTTGACATCACTTCCGGAAAATTTGTTTTCTCTGCAAGTGAAGCTTACTGGGTAGAGAACGGCAAGATTCTGTACCCAGTGAAAGGCGCGACCCTGGTTGGCAGCGGCCCCGAGTGCCTCAAGCGCGTCAGCATGATCGGCAACGACATGAAGCTCGACAGC
>CAIYGK010000187.1 GCA_903925725.1 uncultured beta proteobacterium
CAGACTGCCGGCCTGCAGACCGCGCCAGAGAAAGTCCTGGTGCACCTTGGGCCGGAACGGCGGGCTCATCACGTGCGCGGCGGCGGTTGCAAAGTCGGGGTGGCGATACACGCTGTCGTCCACGATCAAATGGCCGGCCAGCACTTCGCCGTAAACACGCTGACCACGCGCGCGAGCCCGGGCGATGGCTTCTGCCGCCTCGATGCACGAGACATGCACCACATAGATCGGCACGCCCAGCACATCGGCAATCGCAATCGCGCGGTTCACCGCTTCGCCTTCGACCATCGGTGGCCTGGACAGCGGATGCCCCTCGGGGCCTTTGATGCCTTGCGCCGCCACGTCCTGCTGCAACTGGAACACCATTTCACCGTTTTCGGCGTGCACGGTCGGCATGGCGCCAAGCTCGAGCGCGCGCTTGAAGCTCTGGATCAGGGTCTCGTCGCTGCACATCATGGCGCCCTTGTAGGCCATGAAATGCTTGAAGCTGTTGATGCCTTCCTGCTGCACCAGTGTGCCCATGTCGCGCTTGACCGTCTCGTCCCACCACGTGATGGCCATGTGAAAGGAGTAATCGCTGGCAGATTTCTCGGCCCAGCCGCGCCAGGTCTGATAGGCCTCCATCAGGTTCTGCTGCGGCGAGGGAATGGCGAAATCGATGATGGTGGTGTTGCCGCCGGCCAGACCGGCTGCGGTACCGGTGAAGAAGTCGTCCATCGTGGTTGTGCCCATGAAGGGCAGCTGCATGTGCGTGTGCGGATCAATGCCACCGGGCAGCACATACTGGCCGCCGGCGTCCACCACCGTGGCGCCTGCAGCCTGCAGGCCTTCACCGACCGCCACAATGCGGCCATCCTGACACAAGACATCGGCACGGAAAGCGCGGTCGGCATTGACTACGGTTCCACCACGAATCAGCAGGCTCGTCATGATTTGTTCCTTTCAGCTACTATCTTGTTTCCAACTGTTCGTCATTGCGAGCCGGCCAAGCTCGTCATTGCGAGGAACGAAGTGACGTGGCAATCCATTGACTGCATGGATTGCCGCGCTTCGCTCGCAATGACGAAACCGGCCTCGCGATGACGCAAGTATTCGGTTCGCACATTATGCCGATGCAGTGCGCATCGGGTTGTTGGGATGGGTCGTCCAGTCCATGTGGCTGGCGCTCACGGTCTTGCCGGTGCGCTGGTCCAGCTCGCCAGGCTGCAGGTCGCGAAGCGTCAGGCAGTCCGGTACCGGACACACCGACACGCACAGATTGCAACCAACGCACTCGGACTCCAGCACCTCGAAGTGGCGCTGCCCGTTCTTGCTGCTGCTGATGGCCTGGTGCGATGTGTCTTCGCAGGCAATGTGGCAGCGTCCGCATTGGATGCAGGTCTCCTGCTTGATGACGGCTTTGCTGATGTGGTTCAGGTTGAGGTACTGCCACTGGGAGACTGTTGGCAACGCCTTGCCGACGATCTGACTGACACTCGTGAAACCCATCTGGTCCATGTAATTGGACATGCCGTCAATCATCTCCTGCACGATTTTGAAGCCGTAGACCATGGCAGCGGTGCAGACCTGCACGTTCTCTGCCCCGAGCGCGATGAAGTCCAGCGCGTCACGCCAGTTGCTCACGCCACCGATACCCGAGATCGGCAGTCCGATGGTCTGCGGGTCGCGCGCAATCTCGGCCACCATGTTGAGCGCAATGGGTTTGACGGCCGGACCGCAGTAGCCGCCGTGCGAGCCCATGCCGCCAGTGGCCGGCGACATGGTCAGCGTCAGCGGATCCACACCCATGATGGAGTTAATGGTGTTGATGAGTGACACCGCATCGGCGCCGCCTTTTTTTGCAGCACGCGCAGGATGGCGGATGTCAGCAATGTTGGGCGTGAGCTTGACCACCACCGGCAGTTTGCTGTAGTGCTTGCACCAGGCTGTGACCATCTGGATGTACTCGGGCACCTGGCCAACCGCAGCGCCCATGCCGCGCTCGCTCATGCCGTGCGGGCAGCCAAAATTGAGCTCCACACCGTCGGCACCAGTATCTTCGACGCGCGCCAGTATCGTCTTCCAGGCTTGCTCCTCGCAGGGCACCATGAGGGATACCAGCAGGGCGCGGTCCGGCCAGTCCCGCTTGACCTGGGCGATCTCGGTCAGGTTGAGTTGCAACGGGCGATCCGTGATGAGCTCGATGTTGTTGAACCCGATCATCCGGCGATCCGGCGTCAGCAGTGCGCCGTAGCGTGGACCGCTGACGTTGACGATCGGCGGTCCATCCTCGCCGAGCGTCTTCCAGACCACGCCACCCCAGCCGGCCTCGAAGGCGCGGTTCACGTTGTAGGCCTTGTCGGTTGGTGGCGCAGAAGCCAGCCAGAAGGGATTCGGGCTCTTGATGCCGGCAAAATTGATTTGCAGATTGGCCATGATGTTCTCTTGGAGTTCAGTGAGTGCTCAACGCAGCGTGAATTGCCAGCGCCGATTGCTTGCCGTGTGCTACGGCTTGCACCGTCAGCTCCAGTCCACCGGCGCGGCAGTCGCCTCCGGCCCAAACACCTTTCAGGTTGGTCTGGCCAGCGTCGTCGGTGGCAATGCGGTCACCTTGCATTTGCAGACCCGCCTCGGCCAACACCGCGTTGCCCAGGCGCTGCCCGATCGCTTTGAGCACCATGTCGGCAGCGAGTGTCTCGGTTTGCCCGGTCGCGCAGAGCTTGCCGTCGATGAGTTGCTGGCGAGAGAACTTGACGGCACTGGCATGACCGTTGCTGGCTACAACTTCAAGCGGGGTCAGCCAGTGGTGAAACGTCACGCCATGCGTCTGCGCCCACTCCTGCTCCGCTTTGGAGGCCGACATCTGCTCAGGTCCGCGCCGGTACACCATGTGCACCTCGTCTGCGCCCAACAGTCTGGATTGCACCGCAGCGTCCACTGCAGTCATGCCGCCGCCAATCACGATCACGCGCCGCCCAATGGGCAGCGCTGAAAGATCCGTGCTCTGGCGCAGCGTTGCGATGAATTCGACGGCGTCCTGGACACCGGCGAGTTCTTCGCCCGGCACCCCAAGTTGATGCGTTGCGGCCAGTCCCATGCCCAGAAACAGGGCGTCGAAGTCGGCGCGCAGTGAATCGAACTGCGCGGCGGTCTCCAGCTTCCAGCCGGTGCGCAACTCAATGCCGCCCACGCCCAGCAGCCATTGCAGTTCGGTCTGCGCAAAGTTGTCGGTGGTTTTGTAACTGGCCAGGCCGTACTCGTTGAGTCCACCTGCCTTCTCGTGGGCGTCGAGCAGCAGCACCTCGTGACCCAAGCGCGCCAGCGTATGGGCGCAAGCCAGGCCAGCCGGGCCGGCACCCAGCACCGCAATCTTCTTGCCGGTGCTGGCGGCGCGCGTGAAGATTTGTGGTTGTGCACTTTGCATCAGTGCGTCGGTGGCGTAGCGCTGCAGACGCCCGATGGCAACCGGTTGAGCGCTTTGCGTGTTGTGCACACAGACCTGCTCGCACAGGTTTTCGGTGGGGCAGACGCGGGCACACATGCCGCCAAGCGGATTGGCTTCCAGAATCGCCTTGGCTGCACCACGCAGGTTGCCCTCGGCAATGCGCCGGATGAAGGACGGCACGTCAATGTGGGTAGGACAGGCAATGGCACAAGGCGCGTCGAAGCAGTAGAGGCAGCGCTCTGCTTCCAGCAGCGCCTGTCCCTTGCTCAGAGGCGGGCTGGCGTCGGCAAAGCGCAGGGCGTACTCGTCGGCGTCAAGACGATTCGCGCGCAAGTCAGGATGAACAGAGGTGTGCACGTTGGTTGCTCCTTAAAAACTGACCATTCAGTCAGCTTCTCCAATGGATACTAGCAATACATGTGCCATGGTGTAACTAGGTGTTTGCCCGAAGAATTGTTTTGAAGGCTGACGCGCGCTCCGCTACCATGCGGTATTCGCAATTCCTTGATCCGGAGAAATCATGAGTGCTGCCCCTCTTGCCACAGATACCGGTTTTGAAGCACAGGATGTCTGCCATCAGCAGATGCTTGTCCACCTGTCCATGTTGTCGGAGTTGGCGCAGCACATCGACCGTGTCGGCATCGACGACGATGCCCAGCGCAGGGCTGGCGTGATCGAAGGTTTTTTTTCCGGCACCTCGCGCCAGCATCATGCGGACGAAGAAAAAAATGTGTTCCCACCGCTGCTTGCTGGCAGCAATGCGGAGTTGGCTGAACTCGTGAAGGTGTTGCAGCAGGACCATTGCTGGATCGAGGAAGACTGGCTTGAGCTGGCGCCGCAGCTGCGCGCGATTGCATCGGGCAACAACTGGATCGACAGCGCCGAGTTTCAGCACAATGCAGAAATTTTCCTGGCTCTGACGCGCGGCCATATTGAGCTGGAAGAAAAGATGATCTACCCGCAAGCGCGCGCCCTGAAGGCACGTGCCGCCAGCCGGACAGCGCGCGAACCGCTCTGAGTAACTAGACCCCGAGTCTGCCTGTCGCCGAGGATGACAGGAATGTCATTCTTGACGGCACGCGGGGATGTCTAATAGCGGCCTGATGGAAATATTGTTGATTGAGGACGAGCAGGCCATCGCCGACTTCGTCTGCTCGGGTCTGGCTGGGCGCGGACTCAAGGTCAGGCACATCGACGACGGCAATGCGGGTCTGGCCTTGGCTCTTGAGGGCAATTTCGATGTCATCGTGCTCGACATCATGCTGCCTGGTCGTGATGGCTTGTCGGTGTTGAAGGAGCTGCGCAAGGCAGGTGTGGCGGCACCGGTGATCCTGCTGACGGCACGCAACGAGCTGGCCGATCGCGTCGAAGGACTGAACCTGGGTGCAGATGATTACCTGGCAAAGCCATTTTTCGTCGAAGAGCTGCACGCCCGCATACAGGCACTGCAGCGCCGGTTGGCAGGTGACCGAACCAATATCGTGCAAGTGGACCACTTGAAGCTGGACCGCATCACCCGGCATGCCAGTTTGGCGGACAGATCCATTGACCTGACGACGCGGGAATTTAACCTGCTTGAGTACCTCATGCGCTCGGCCGGGCAGGTGTTTACGCGCAGCCAGATTCTTGAGCACGTTTGGGGCTACGACTTTGATCCGAGCACCAACGTGGTGGACGTCTGCATCAAGCGTATCCGTGGCAAATTGACCGAGCTCGACAGCACGGGAGAGAGCGCCGCCCTGATTGAATCGGTACGCGCAGCCGGATACCGGTTCAGGCGACTGTCCTGAATTTTCATGGTCATATCCTTTCGACTTCGACTGTTTGTGGTGGCCACGCTGATCGTCAGTGTGGTGCTGGCGCTGGTGATGGGCCTGGGTTGGTCAAGTGTCCTGTCCTATGAGGTGCAGCGGCTTGACGAGCGCCTGTGCAGCGAGGCCAGACGGCTCGGTAACGAGACCTTTCGAGCCGAAGGACTGGAGCGCCTGGAAGTGGACGTGATGCGCAAGTTGCGGCTCGAAAAGCCGTCCCAACTGAAGTTGCAATTCGAAGCGCTGGTCGGCGCCCGGTCTGCGGAACCTCCCAGCACCGAGCCCCGACGCGAACGGACTCCCCCGGGCGAGTGTTCCCTGTCTGCGGTTGAATCCGAAGGGGCAACCTGGCGAACCGCTATCTATCTTTCGTCCGAGGGGCGCAGCACCGTTGCGGCGGACTTGGCTGCGACCAAGGCCGAACTGCAGGGTGCCCTGCGGCGCGCCCTGATGATCGTCGTTCCGCTGGCCTTGGCTTTGAGCGCGCTGGGTGCTTGGTTGCTCGCTGCGCTGACCATGCGGCCTGTCAACCGACTGCGCGACTCGATGCGGGCCGTGACGCAAATGGCACTGGATCAACGGCTTGCCTCAAGCGGTGAAGACATCGAGTTCAGGGAACTGATAACGGCTTACAACACGATGCTGGCGCGTCTGCAGGCAAGCTTTCAGCAGGCTTCGCGCTTTTCAGCGGATGCCGCGCACGAGCTCAGAACGCCGCTGACGATTTTGCAGGGTCGCCTCGAACAAGCCGTCAATATGTCGGACAACCGGGCGGTGCAGGCAGAGCTCAGCGGTCTGCAAGACGAAGTGGGTCGCCTGTCGGGGATCACCCGAAAACTCTTGCTGCTGTCCCAGGCCGACGCTGGTCGTCTGGCGTTAAACCTGAATGCAGTTGATCTGAGCAGCATGCTCGGAGAGTTGCTCACGGATGCAGAAATGCTGCTCGACGGGCAGGTGCTCTCCAGCGCGATCGAGCCACATTTGATGACGCAGGGTGATACTTTGCTACTGCGCCAGTTGTTCAATAACCTGATCAGCAATGCCGTGCGCTACTGTCTTCCCGGTGGCGCCATAGATGTGACAGCCTGCGCTGCGCCGGACGGCGTGGATGTGTTCTTTCGTAACGCGTGCGAGCCGATTGGCGCAGAAAATCGGGCGCGCTTTTTCGATCGTTTTTACCGCGGTGAGGCGTCGCACAATCGGGCCATCGAGGGCAACGGCCTGGGCTTGAGTCTGGCGCGTGAGATTGCCAGGGCGCATGGCGGCGACTTGACCCTGCAGCCTGGCACCACGAATGCAGTAGTCATGCAGCTTCATCTGCCAAGGTGTTGGAACAAGTGAGTCATGGAACGGTGTAGCTGAAGGCAACGCTGCCACTCGTCCTGCCCGGGCCTTCGTCAGCGGGCAGATAGGTGCGGACATACTCGACCTTGACTCCTGCTGGCGAAACGCTGACGCGGGTATATCCGGTATTGGGAAACTTGTCGCCAGACAGATAGGCGTCTGCGTTAAAGAGCGAGTAGTTGGGGTCGGCGGGCTCGGAGAGCGTCTGGTAGGTGACGCCATCGAGCTGCTGTCGGACCCAGATGTGATCGTGTCCCTGAAAGAAAATTGTCACGCGCTTGTCCGCCATGAGCTGATGGATAGGCGAACTCCAGTTCGGTCGATTGGTAGCAAACCCCGGAGTGCCATTGCCATTCTGCCCGCCCCATTCATATTCTCCGGCCAGCTCAATTCCGCCACGCCCTGTCCCCATTACATGGTGTGCGAATACAAATTTGTACTTGGCCTGGCTATTTGTCAATATGGACTTAAGCCATTGATACTGAGGATCACCGTGGGTGATATCCCAGAGATTTGTTCGCTTTGGACCACCACCGAACGGATCATCGACACAGATTGGTGATTCCCAATAGGGGTCAATGACCACAAACAGTGCGTCACCCCAAGTCCAGGCGTAATAGTTGCGCAGCAGGCCGATAAATGGGATCTGCTCGGTATTGCCTGTATAGAAGCCGTCCGAAGCGGGCTGCGAATAATATGCATTGCGAGCGTTCTGCGCCCATACAGCAACATTGTTTGATGTGCCATCCAGCAGGTAGCGTGCCGCCTGTTCGTGGTTGCCATTGGTCAGAAACACGGGGGCGGTTCGACCGATCAATCCCAGGTAAGGCCTCTGCAGGGCGTAGCGCTCAGCCACCAGGGGCGCATCGACGGTTTTTGGATCAAGCTGATCAACGCTGAAGTCGTCACCAATAGTCATGTAGAAGTCGGGATTGTCTGCGGCCGCTGTCAGCAGCGTGCGTGTGTACAGATTTGCATCGAACTGGGTCTTTACACGCTCGGGATGGGAATCCCCCTGAACGTCGAATGTAAAAGTGCTACCAGCGGGCCTTGCTGTGTGGAAGCTGTATTCGGCAGTACGGCCGCTGCCGCTGCTTGCCTGATAAAAGAGCCGGTAGTAGTAGCGCGTATCGGCGATCAGACCGCCCAGGTTCAGCTCAACCGGAGATCCAGCTGTCAGCGAGACCGTGTCAGTCCGGCTCGTGTAGTTCCCAGGTGAATTGCCGTAGGCGATATAGACAGAGCCCCCTTGGTCGGGAGAATAGACGTTGGCCTTGATCGATGTCTGAGTCGGTACTCCAAGTACGATATTGCCGCTGAAGGAACCCAGCGTTCCGACCGCATTGACCCAGAAGCCACGGCCCTGGCCCAAGTTCAGCGTTCCGAAATCCCTGTAGCCCTTGCTCTGAATATAACTGGTGAGGCTATTGTCTGCAGCCAGCGAAGGCGCGTAAAAATACCAGGCGCTGTCAGCGTTGTCCCACGCCCACAGCGTAGTGATGCCTCCGAGCGCCGCTGCCAAAGAGGCTGGCGTGAGGTCGTCTGCGCTAGCGGCAAGATTCCAGCCAGCGGCAAGAGCAGATGCCCCCAAGGAGTAAGCCGTTCCGCTTTGGTCGCCAAGGGAGAACGCTTCCGAGGTGTGTAGCCAGTATCCCTCACCGGGTGCAATGCTCGCCAGAACACTGTAGCCGCTGGTGGCAGCATAGGAAGATAGCGTCCCAGCCGCATCGAGAGAAGGGGCGTAAAGGGCCCAGCGGGACGCTCCCGCATCCCACTTCCACACCGATTGGACGGCAGCCTGGCTGGCGAAGGTCTTCTGAACATCAATCGCCGTTGTGAGGGGATTCCCCGCCAGATTCCATCCGGCGCTGAAGGAAAGTGGATAGGAGAACGGCGCAGCGTTGCACTCCACAGCAAAAAGTAGAACCAGGCCAGCGAACAAGCAGGCCAGCAGGTCGAGCAGTGGCCGATTGCCCCTTGCGAGTCCAGGCTCTGCCACTAGTGGACTGTAACATTTAAAACGGAAGTAGAATCGCGGCCATGGAGGTTGCGATGAAACTCACCAAAAGCGAACGAATGGAACTCCAACGCCAAGTCTCGACGAGGAACACACGAGCCGATGCGGTGCGTCATGCCCGATTGATTCTGCTGTTGGCTGATGGGCTCACCTGGGCTGAGATTCGCGCCAAGCTTGACTGCAGCGACAGCTTCATCGATCGATGGAGCAAGCGCTTCGAGCGCGAGCGATTGGGCGGACTGTTTTCTCGTCACGCCGGGCGCGAGCGCTACAAGCTGACGGATCGTATTGAAGCGCGGGTGCTGGCGCGTACTACCAAGCACAAGCCAGCGGACGGCTCCACACATTGGTCCTCGCGCAAATTGGCTGCTGAGCTTGGCGGCGATATCTCTCACATGACGGTGGCCCGGATTTGGGCCAAGCACGGTATCAAGCCGCATCTGCTTGAGGGTTATCTCACTTCTAACGATCCGGACTTTGAGACCAAGGCCGCTGATGTGATCGGGCTGTATCTGAATCCACCTCAGAACGCAGTCGTGTTCAGTGTCGATGAGAAGACGGCAATTCAGGCGCTGGACCGTTTGGACCCGGTATTGCCTCTGTCCCCAGGGCGCGCAGAGCGCCACGGCTTTGAATATTTCCGCCACGGCACGCTCTCGCTGTACGCTGCCTTCAACACCAAAACCGGCGAGGTGCTGGGTAAGACCGCCACGCGGCACACCTCGGCTGAGTTCGTGGCGTTTCTCACCGACATCGTGGCCAACCAACCCAGGGGCAAGGAAATTCATGTGATCGCCGACAACCTCTCGGCCCACAAGACCAAGCACGTCAACGAATTCCTGGCTACCCACATCAACGTTCATATGCACTTCACTCCGACATATTCGTCTTGGCTCAACCAAGTTGAATTGTGGTTTGCCAAGATCGAGCGAGACGTCATCTCCCGTGGCGTTTTCACATCCCTGCCCGACCTAAAGAGAAAACTCATGAAGTACATCCGTCGATATAACGAGCAGCCCAAACCCGTGAAGTGGAAATACTGTGATTTATCACGGCGCATTACTCCCGATTCAATCGTTACAGTCCACTAGTGTGCACCCGCCACTGTTGGCGCCGGGACACTCCAGACATCAGCCACCTGGCCATTGACCTGTTGGGCGGTCTCGTTCGCGGACAGCCACGCCCTTATGTATTTGGCGGTCACACCAGCGGGACCGACGGTCACGCGCAGATGGCCGGAACTGCTGAGAATGGTTCCCGAAGCGTAGTGATATTGTGAAGCCAGACTCGCCCCGCTGGCGTTGTTCCGCGCGCTGGGTTGAGGTACCTCCTGATAGACAATGCCGTCCAGGTCCTGCTTCGCGTAAAGGTGGTCGTGTCCATGAAAGACCGCAGTCACGCCGTAACGCACCAGCATCTGGTGTATCGGCATGCTCCAGCCGGGCCTGTTCTGGGCGAACCCCGCCGTTCCATCCAGATTTCGGCCTCCCCACTCGAAGAAAGGTGCTGCCTCTATCCCGCCCCGCATCTGACCGTCCAGACCGCCAATCAAGTTGTGGATGAAGACGAACTTGAATTTTGCCTGGCTGGACGAGAGTGTGGCCTGCAGCCATTGATACTGCCTGTCACCGAGGGTCATGGCCCAAGGATCCCTGCTAGCTGTTGTTTTGGTGTACCAGAAAGGATCGAGCACGATGAAGAGTGCATCCCCCCATTGCCACGCGTACCAGGAGGCGCGCTTGCCGACGAAAGCTTCCTCGGTCGAATCACCGCTGTAGAAACTGTCTGGCACAGGGTTTACATAGTATTGCTGACGCGCAAGTGTCGTCCATACGGCGATGTTATTCGCCGTGCCATCTGCCAGCCAACCCGCCTCACCCTCATGGTTTCCATTGACCAGGAAAACAGGCGCAGAGTGGGAGACAAGGCCAAAGTTTGCGCGTTCGTACTTGTAGCGCGCAATCACTGTGGCCTGGTCCGGCGCCCTTTGAAGCACTGCGGTAAGCGGTTCAGAGTATTTCTCGCACATGAAGGTGTCCCCAAGGTCCATGTGGAAGTCGGGTGCGTCAGTCAGCACGTTGCCCAGTGTCCTCTGGTATTGCGCCAATATCGAGTTCTCGTCAAGGTGCGAGTCCGCTTGTATGGTAAAGGTGAATGTGCTTCCAGCGGACCTCGCGCTGTGGAAACTGTGCTCAGCAGTGGGTCCGGAGCCTTTCCCGTCGGCGCTTTGGTAGTAGAGTCGGTAGAAATAGAGTGTGTCAGCTGTGAGCCCCTCCAGTGCAAGTTCCACCGGCGTTCCGGCAGACAGCGCAACCGATGCGCTTTGCCTCGGATATGACCCAGGTGAAGTGCCGTAGGCGATGCGGACGGTCCCGCTCTGGTCGGGTGAAAACACGCTGAGCTTTATCGAAGTGTCAGTAGGTGCGCCCAGGACGATGTTCCCGTCGAACGCGCCAGGCGCACCTGGCGAATTGACCCAGAACCCAAGTCCCTTGCCCAGCGTCAGGTTTGCGAAATCCTTGTAACCCTTGCTCTGGATGTAGTTGGAGAGGTCGGTCGTTGTCAGTGATGGCGTGTAGAAGTACCACGCGCTGTTGCTGCTGTCCCAGG
>CAIYGK010000188.1 GCA_903925725.1 uncultured beta proteobacterium
AATTGACCCAGAACCCAAGTCCCTTGCCCAGCGTCAGGTTTGCGAAATCCTTGTAACCCTTGCTCTGGATGTAGTTGGAGAGGTCGGTCGTTGTCAGTGATGGCGTGTAGAAGTACCACGCGCTGTTGCTGCTGTCCCAGGCCCATAGACTGGTGACATTGCCAACATTGGAACTGAAAGTTGCCGGGGATACGTCATCTGCTGTGGCAACCAGATTCCAGCCGTTGGCAAGATGGGCGCTCGCAAGCGAGAAGCCAGATCCACTCTGGGTTCCCATTGAAATCGGAGCCGATGCATTGACCCAAAAACCTTCACCCGGATTGATGGTCGTCAGGACGTTGTAGCCATTCGTTGCGGCATAGGAAGCAAGCGTCCCCGTAGCGTCCAGAGAAGGTGCGTAAAAGGCCCACCTGGATCCCGTGGCGTCCCATTTCCAGACACTGTGAATTCCCGCTTGCGCTCCGATGCCCGTCTTGACATCCATCGGTGTGGTGGTGCTGTTGCCGGCAAGATTCCAGCCCGTGCTCAGCGCCAAGGGATACGAAACTGTCGCCGCCAACGCTGCAAAGAACAAGGACGAGCAAGCAGTCAAGCCGATGATGAGGCTGGCAGCCCAAGCTTTACCTGCCCGATGGAAACACCTGCCAGGCATGCGCCACATCCTGGTTGTCAAGGCTAACGCCCCGGCGCAGGTGGTGGATCAAACGCTGCCGGGCTGCCTGTGTCTTTTGAGGAACTGGAGCCTCCTCCCCCACAAGCCAGCAGCATCATTGAAGCTATAACGATTGCAAGAAGTTTCATTTGTATTTGCCACTAATCTGATGACGGTTTTCAAACCAAAGTCGGTACTTCAACGCCAATCAGCGTAGCAATGACCTGGGGTGTTGAGACATCGGTGGTCGGTGTGACCGAGCCAACGATTGCCTTGAGCGTTGGCATGTCCGTCGTGGTGTTGTGCATCACTTCAGTGAAATGCTTTGCCACTGCAGTCTGATTATTGAATTGCAGGGCTGTATTGCCCCAGACTGGGTCAGTCAGGGGCATGTTCGCCAGATTGCCAAAGATCTGATAGATCGTGTCACCTCGGCTCCAGACCGTCAGTGCAGAAACAATATCGTTGACTGCCTGTGCCTTGGTCGCAGCAGAAGCGCTGTCCTTGACGACGTTGGCTACCAACAGCGTTGCAAAGTCTACATTCGACAGGGAGTCGGCATAGGTCGATGTGAACTGTGTCTTGGTAGCGAATATCTCCACAATCTGATTGACCGTCATCCCAGCGTTGTAGGCATCAGCCATCTGGCCCATAAAAGTGGCGCCGGGCGCAGCACTAAAGGCAACGACCGAGAAGTGATACAGGCTATCCAGGGTCTGGGTGGTGAAGTTGTAATTACTCTCTCCTGCATAGCTGTTGCCCGCCATATCCTTGATGGCACCAGCGGCAATTTCCACCTGGTAGCCAGTGAATATACCGAGGTCGGCGCTTGGGTTGATGGTCAGTGTACTGCTGGAGATGCTCAGATTGGTGCTGGTGGCAGCGTCGTAAGTGGCGATGGTTGTGCCTGCAGCAGTTTTCAGGAGGATGTTGCCGCTGCCACGCTGAATTGGTTCACTGAAGGTAAAAACAATGTTGTCGGCGACCCCCACCCCGAAAGCCCCGCCAGTCGGACTGGTGCTCAGGACCGTGGGCGGTGTCATGTCGATGCTCGGGGGCTCAGTAAATGTTGGCACTCGGTTTCTCCGTGGTCAAAGACTAGGGCAAATTTGTGGCGAGAATATTGACGCTGAAAGTATTTTCATAGATGAGCAGGTCAGATCAGGGGTAAGTTTCAACCGTACCGATCGGCGACAAATCCTTGCCTTGCAGCCCGGGAAAGTCAGTGCGGTAGCGAGTGACCCTGAAGACAGCGTTCATGTACTGGTCGGTCCGGTTGGGGTCCGTCGGAACCGTGCTGCCCTGCGCCAGCGGTGTGGTCGTGACCGGGTTCACATAGCGCCACACAGTCTCACCGGCAGAAGTCACTTCAAACAGATTGCCCTTGATGCCTTCGGTGATCAAGGTATTGCCGTTGGGTAGACGCTGGGCCCCCGAAATCTCGGCCGAGTAAAAACTCGCCGGCGGTGTTCCGGTGTAAGTCCAAAGCGTTGACACGGGTCCGTAGGCCGCCCCACTGGCGATGCTGTAGTTTCCAGCCGCATCGACGGGAGGAACGATCTCGTCAACCGTGGAGTAACCGCGACCAATACCGTTGTTGTAGATCAGGATGTTGCCGGCGCCGGGTAGCCCGGGCTCGATCCAGTGCGTGTGATGCTGCTGGTAGAGTTGGCGCTGCGCGGCAGTGCCGCGGTCGTACTGCTGTGAGTAACCCCAGCGGTACAAGATGTCGCCGCCCTTGCCGTGCGTTCCACCAGCATGACTAGCCGACTGGGCCGTCGTGGTGCCGTGGTCGATTACGAACAGTTCGCTGTTACCACGAATACTGATCATGATCTGATCGAGTTGCGTGTTGTAATCGATGCCGTTGGCGTGATTCCAGAACTGCTGGATCTTGTTGTTGGCCACGCCGTTCACGTCGATCAGTTCCGGATGGCTGGCGACCACACCGTAATTGCTCTTGGTCGCATCAAAATCCTGGATCATGTGATCCCAAATATGCCACTCCCAGACGACAATACCGGTGGCGCTGCCAGTGGGTTTTACCTCCACCAGGTAGTCCGGCAGCATGTAGCCCTGTGTCGAGATGCTGGAATCGAGCAAGGCCGGGTTGAAGCCCGCTGCAATCACCTCGGCGTAGCTCTTTTTCTCACTGGCCAGGATCAGGACGTTTCCGTTGGGCAGCACCTTGAAATCGTGGTGTGCAATGTAGCTGGCGCCGTAATAGTTGAAGCCCCACACCAGGTTGCCGTTCCAGTCGTATTCCTCGATGCGTCCGCCCTCGCCACCGCCTGTGGAGGGGCCAACATTGGGCATGGCACTGGCGCGGATCATGTGCCCGTTTTCCAGCAGGTACGAGGAGCGACCCGGCTCGCCGGTGCTGGTCCACTTGTGCACGTACTGACCTGCATTGTTCAGCAGGTAGGTGGCCGTGCTGTGCAGGGGCGACATCAGGGTGTAGCCGGCGAAAGCCTTGCTGGAATCGACCATCAGGCCAATGGTATTGCTGGTTGAAACTGTGCTTATCCTGTCAGGTCGCATCACGCGAAAACCCACCTGTAACCAGGCTGAATCGGGGTTGCTGTCAGGCGAGCCGCCCAGCGACCACGAGGGGTCGCGGTTCGATACGCGGCTGTAGCCCAGGAACTGCTGGCCGCCCCCGTTCCACCACGTTCCGCCGCGCATGGCGCGCCATGGCAGGTTGCTCTGCATGATGTCGCCGCTGGCGGGGCCAGGTGGGTCCACCGTGATGTTGTTGGTCACGCAGTACTGGTAATAGGTGTTTGAGTACCAGTCGTTCACCCACTGCCAGACATTGCCCGCCATGTCGGTCAGTCCAAAGGCATTGGTGCTGTCGCGCGTCTGGTAGCTCGAATCCGCTGCGGGCCAGCTGTAGTCGGACTTGTAGCGCAGTGAGCCGTTATAAAAACCAACCGGTGTCGTGTGTGGAAAGTCGCCGGCCTCCCATGGATCGCCGGAGTTCTGCCAGTTCGAGAGTCGGCCGTCGGCATTGGTGTCGTTGCCCCATGGAAACTGGTAGTAGGGGTTGGTCTGGCCGCCGCGCGCGGCGTATTCCCATTCGGCTTCGGTTGGCAGGCGGTAGCCGTTTTTCGTCAGATCGCTGGCGCCAGTCGAGAGGTCGTAGCATGGTGTGTAGCCGTCGCGCGTGCTCAGCCAGTTGGCAAAGCCGGCGGCACCGAACCAGCGCACGCCGGTAACCGGATGCAGTTCGCGCCCGGTGCGCACGGTGAAAGTGTTGTTGGCGTAGCTGATGGTGGAAAGCGGCACCGAAGCGGTCGTATAGAAGAAGATGTTGTTGCCGCCGACGGCGTAAACAATGCCGGAGCGCACCTCGATCAAACCGCTCTTGAGCGCCGCGTTCAGGTAGGCGGCGTATTCGGTATTGGTGACCAGCGTGGTCGACATGTAGAACGGCGAAATGGTCACCGTGTGCAGGGGAATCTCATCGCTCGGGTGGTCCGGGTCAACGAAGTTGAAGTGGTCGCCCATGACGAAACTGCCGCCCGGAATGTGCGCGAACGTCGGCGTGAATGTGGAAGGGGAAGTCACCCCTGAATAATTGACCCAGAACCCAAGTCCCTTGCCCAGCGTCAGGTTTGCGAAATCCTTGTAACCCTTGCTCTGGATGTAGTTGGAGAGGTCGGTCGTTGTCAGTGATGGCGTGTAGAAGTACCACGCGCTGTTGCTGCTGTCCCAGG
>CAIYGK010000189.1 GCA_903925725.1 uncultured beta proteobacterium
GTGCATCGAAACCGCACCTCGCTGTCCAAAGCCTTGTGTCAGCACTTCAACTTTAACGATGCCCGAGGACGACAGCAGATCGGTGGCTGCACCAAAGCACTGCGCGAATTGGAGCGCAAGGGTCACTTCACCCTGCCCGTTGCACAAACACCCCACGGTGCCAAAAGTCCGCGCCGTCTCGACTGTGCCGTACCCGACCCGGTTGGCGTACCCGCACAAGTCGGGGATGTGCGCGCCCTGAAGCTGGTTCAAGTCCAGACGCAAGAGCAGATGCGCATCTGGAACGAAATGATGATCCGCGAACACCCCCAGGGTGCCGGCCCTCTGGTGGGCTGCCAACTGCGCTACCTCATCGACTCCGAACACGGCTGGCTCGGCGGCTTTGCCTTCAGTGCAGCGGCACTACAGTTGCGTGACAGAGAGCAGTGGATCGGCTGGAACAAAGACCAACAACGCCAACATCTGCACCGCGTGCTGGGCATGAGCCGCTTTCTGCTGCGCAACAGCGTTGACTGCCACAACCTCGCCTCCCACGTCTTGGGGCTGGTGTTGCGCCGCGTCAGCGCAGACTTTGAAGCCCAATACAACTACCGCCCCTGGGTGATAGAGAGCTTTGTCGATACCGAGCACTTTCTTGGCACTTGTTACAAGGCTGCCAACTGGCAGGCCATTGGCAAGACACAAGGGCGTGGACGCCAGGATCGCTACAACAAAAGGGAAAAATCGATCAAAACCATTTATGTCTATGAAGTCGAACCCAACTGGCGCGATCTCATGGGGGTGGCCAAACCGCCCGGCTTGCAGCCACTGCAAATAGGCGACGCACTCGATGCGCTTGAATGGGCAGCGCAGGAGTTTGGCGGCGCAGACCTCGGTGACAAACGACACAATGATCGACTCGTTACAAGCGCCCAATTCCAAGCCACCATGCCCGGGCGCACCATCAGCGCCGCCAGCCAGGGCGACTGGCCCACCGTCAAGGCGTACTACCGCATGATCGACCAGCCCGATGACTCGCAGATCACGCCAGAGGCAATTTTGGCACCGCACCGGCAAAGCACCATTAGGCGCATGCTGGCACAGCACACCGTGCTGTGCATCCAGGATGGCACTGACCTGAACTACAACCAACTCGAACAATGCGTGGGTTTGGGCATCCTGAGCAAAAACCAGACCGGTGCCAAAACCCGCGGACTACACCTGCATTCAACTTTCGCCGTCACCGGTGAGGGGGTGCCGCTGGGGGTATTGCAAGCACAGTTCAGTGCGCCCGAGCCCAAGGACGAGGCAGACCAGCGCAGCAGTGCCAATACACCCATTGAAGAGAAGAAAACCTTTGCCTGGATCAAGGGGCTGCGCGATTGTGAAGACCTAACCAAGCTGCTGCCTCAGACACACATCATTAGCGTGATGGATCGAGAGGCTGACTTCTTTGAACTCTTCGATGAGCAGCGCCAAACCGGCAAGGTCGATGTAATTGTGCGTGCCAAGCATGACCGCATCCTTGATGAACAAGGACTGCATCTGTTTGATGCGCTCAGGAACGCGCCAGTCCAGGCAGAA
>CAIYGK010000190.1 GCA_903925725.1 uncultured beta proteobacterium
ATCCCGGATGATGTTGGTTAGTTGCAGGGCCAGTCCCAGCTTGTGAGCGTACAGGGTCGTTTGTTCATGCGTCTGACCAAAAATGCGGGCCGACACTTCACCAACGATACCGGCCACCAGTTCGCAGTAGCGTTGCAGAGCGGTGTAATCCAGGTAGCGCGTTTGATTCAAATCCATCTGGCAGCCTTCGATGACGGCTTGCAGATGCCGCTGCTCGATGGCGAAGCGTTCGGTGAGTGGGAGCAATGCCTGCAGCACCGGGTGGCTCGCGTGACCGCTGAAGGCTTTGCTGACTTCAGCCTGCCACCAGGCCAGCTTGGTAGCGGCAACGCTCGCGTCCGCGGTGTCGTCCACGACGTCATCGATCTCACGGCAATAGGCATAAAAAGCCGTGATAGCTGCGCGCCGCGGCGCTGGCAGGAACAAGAACGCGTAGTAAAAGCTGCTTCCGGAGGCTGCGGCTTTTTGTTGAACGTATTCCTGAGGTGTCATGGTGTGTCCGAATGACTAGTTTAATCAGGCTGATGCTTCATGCGCCAGGCACGCCAGAGCAGCAGTGGCAGATCCGTCAGGCCAAGTTTTGGCCGGACGCGCCAGCTCTCATAGTCCAGTGCCACGATTTTGTCGAGTATGCGCAGGCCGCCTTGCACCACCAGACGCAACTCCCATCCCGCACGACCAGGAATTCGCAGTGCCAGCGGCGCACCCTGTTGCATCAGGGCGCGCGCCTGCACCACGTAGTGAGCGACCAGGCTGCTGGCCGACGCGCAAGGCTGATGCGCTTGCAAGTCGGCGTCGGTGACCTGGTGCTGCTGCATCGCTTGCACACTTGGATACCAGCGCGCGCGCGCTACGTCGACGCTCAGGTCCTGCCAGAAGTTGACGAGTTGCAGCGCGCTGCAGATCTGGTCGCTTTGGATCAGCGAGTGGGTATCGTGGATGCCGTAGAGATGCAACAGCAGACGGCCGATCGGGTTGGCCGAGCGCGTGCAGTAGTCCAGCAGTTCTGCATCGGTTTGATAGCGACGTTCAGCACTGGTGAAGAGCACGTCCTGCTCGAAGGCATCAAGCAGTTGTTCCAAAAGCGCCAAGGGCAGGGAAAAATCGCGCAGGATGGGCCGCAGCGCCTGAAATGCCAGGCTCCAACGTCCGCTTTCAGGGGTTCCCATGGCGACGCAACGCAAGTCGTGGCGCAGGGTTCGCAAGTCGGCCAATCGCTGAGCTGCGCCGGCGTGACCCTCGTCGGCGATGTCATCTGCGGTCCTGGCAAATCCGTAGATGGCAGCAATAGCCGGGCGTAGGCGCGGGGGGCAGAGCCAAGAGGCAACGGGAAAATTTTCATAATGGCCCATACCGACAATGTACGCCGAACTCGACGTGGCGCCAACGGGAAGCAAATGAGGCAGGGTAAAATGCCCGGTTGACCGATTTCTTGGGGGTGGTCTGACAGGACGGCCCCTTTGTTTTTTGCGCGGGTGGCGAAATTGGTAGACGCACCAGGTTTAGGTCCTGACGCTGGTAACAGCGTGGGGGTTCGAGTCCCCCCCCGCGCACCAATGGCTATGTTTGCGGGACAGATCTTCAGTTCTGTCCTCAACCGTTTGTAGTTTGCAGGACAGATTTTCAGCTCTGTCCCCAACCAATTTGTTAGGAGATTTGAAATGACCGTGACTGTTGAAACCCTTGAAAAACTCGAACGCAAGATGACCCTGACCCTGCCGCTTGGCCAGGTTCAGACAGAAGTCCAGACCCGTCTGAAGAAACTCGCCCGAACCGTCAAGATGGACGGTTTTCGACCTGGCAAGGTGCCGATGAACGTGGTTGCTCAGCGCTATGGTTACTCGGTTCACTATGAAGTCATGAACGACAAGGTGGGCGAGGCCTTTGCCAGTGCTGCCAATGAAGCCAAGCTGCGAGTCGCCGGACAACCCCGGATTACCGAGAAGGAGACTTCGCCAGAAGGTGAAATGGCGTTTGATGCCGTCTTTGAGGTCTACCCGGAGGTCAAGATTGGCGACCTGAACAGTGCAGAAGTGCAGAAAATTGCCAGCGAAGTGACCGACGCCGCGATCGACAAGACGCTCGATATCCTGCGCAAGCAGCGTCGCACGTTCGCCCCGCGCGGGCAAGACGCCGCGGCGCAACTGGGCGA
>CAIYGK010000191.1 GCA_903925725.1 uncultured beta proteobacterium
CATCACGCACGTCGATCTCGAAGTTCAGCTGCAAGACCCCGAACATCTGGTCGGCCAGATGTTTGAGGGCTGCCGCCAGTCCGAGATCATCGAGAAGTCGCGGTCGAAGTTCCGCAGTAATCTTGCGCGTCGCTGCTATGCCCATTTCCAGCGCCTCGGTGATGGCAAGCCCCAGTTCCTTCGGCAATACGCCCTGTGGCAGCGATTGAACAAGCAATTTGACGGCGGTAAAGGCTTGGCCGACCTGGTCGTGAACTTCGCGCGATATGCTTTTGCGCTCATTTTCGATGGCGTCGAGCTGCCTCTTCGCGAAATGCCTGAGCTCGGTCACGTCGTTCATGATGAGTTGCACAGCTGGCTTGCCGTCGAACATGACCGCGGCGCTTTGCACCTCGACAACCGCGGTGCTTCCATCGAGCTTGAGAATTTTGTATTCGGACATCGTCAAGCTGTCGGCTTGTGAAATACTCAACCTGGCCCCGCGCCGGGAAGCACTTCTGAACGCCGGATGAACCAGGCGGAACATGTCTGTCCCCAACAGTTCTGTTGCAGAGCTTGCGCCCAGCATCCTGATGGCTGCCGTATTGACATAGACAATCTGTTTGCCGTCATGAACCAGCAGCGATGCCGGTGCTCCGTCAGTCAGGGTGCGGTAACTCCGTTCGCTGTCGATCAGTTCCTCCTGGATCCTCTTTAGCTCCGTGATGTCCTGAACGGTTCCAATCAGGTTCTGCGCATTGCCCTGGCTGTCGTAGGTAATCTTGCCCAATCCATGCATCCAGCGCTCGGCGCCATCGCTGGGCCGGATGATCTTGTACTCGGAATCAAAAGGCGTGCGGTCTCGAATGGAGTCCTGCAACGCGTCTGTCAAGGCTTGCATGGAATCTGGATGCATGAACTTCACCCAACCTTCGGTGGTGTGCGGGTAGTCTTTGGTGATGCCGAATATGTCGTCCAGAACCGGGGTAGCTTCAAAGGTGCCATCATTGATGGAACTGCTGTAACTGCCAATGCGAGCGCCTTCTTGAGATTCGCGCAGCAGATGTTCGCTCTTTCGCAGCGCCGCCTCGGTCTCTTTCACAGCCGAGATGTCCGACACGACGATATAGACGCCCTGCACCTGCCCTGCGCTGGAGTCGGGTATGTACTGCACCAGGGCATTCCACGACAGGCCGCCTTCGGCTGTAAACGCTGACACTTCAAACCGCTGTTCCTCGCCTGCAAGTGCCGCCTCGATGTCGGGCAGATTGATGCGGTAGCGTTCTGCTCCGATGACATCACGCAGATGCATGCCGGGCAAGGCATCCGGGGCAATATCAAACCACTGGGCGTAGGCAAGGTTACCAAAGCTGTTGCGCAAATTGCGGTCCCAGTGGCCGATCATCGTCGCCATCCTGCCGTCTGTGGAGCGCCGCTTTCCCTTGCGATGAAGCGGTGCATCAGGTGGCAATCCGGGCATGGTTTGATTCTTCTTGACAGTGGTCGGGTGCTACCCACAGGCCGCAATCTCGCTGTAATCTGCGCGTCGAGCCAGTTGGGTCGAAACAGTGTCGGGCCCGTTCAATGGCGCGTCAAGCTTGTCAAAAAAATGAAACCTGGTATCACTTTTCGGTGCACGCACGAATTGAACATCCGGGTAGCGGCCTGTGCTGAGGCTCAGGCCCGTGCTTTCCTGTTGGAGGGTAAAATAAGGACGTTGCTGTGATTTGCTTACCTTCGCAGCAACTGTAGTCTGACACGTTCTGCGGCACTTTACACGTCACCCCTAGCGTCCTTTTGGCCATTAGCACCGGCCCTCACGGTGGTCAAACTCCCCCAGCGGCGAGCTTATTCCCACTTCGCGTTCGATGTTGAGCGCGGGCAACTCCTTTTGAAAGGCCCCAACCATGGGCAAGAAACTTTATGTCGGCAACCTCACCTATTCGGTGAACGACGACTCCCTGCAACAATACTTTTCTGAATTTGGCACCATCGCTTCGGCCAAAGTCATCATGGACCGCGACAGCGGCCGCTCCAAGGGCTTTGGCTTTGTCGAAATGTCAACCGACGCGGAGGCCCAGGCGGCAATCAGCGGCATGAACGGCAAAGTGATCGATGGTCGCGGTATGACGGTCAACGAAGCCCGTCCAATGGAGCCACGCACGGGCGGTGGCGGCGGTGGCGGCTACGGTGGTGGCCGCAACAGCTACTGATTCAACAATCTCGCAATAACGGCCTCGCAGCGTTCACCCGCAGCGACGCCAAGGGCCTGTGCCAGCGCATTGACGTGGCTGACGGTGCCGTCGCGCAGCGTGCTGCTGGCCTCACCGATGCGTGCACTGTCATGTGCCACGGTGCAGGCGGCCAAGCCATGCGACTGTAAAAACGGCAGCGCCGCCAGACCCGCATCGTCCTTGCCGACACCGGCATCATTGAATACGCTTAAACGTGGCCGTGCGGCCAGTGCGTAGCGCGCCGAACTGATGCCACCGTGCGAGCCACTGACTGCCAGGCAGCCAGCGTCCCGTGGACCGAGTTGTGTGATGGAATCGACGACCTGCAAGCCTTGCATGTGCTACCTCTGCCTCGCCAAAGCCGCCTGCGTGATGGCCGACAGGGTGCCGCGTGTGGTGATCACCTCGGGCTCCAGCATCACCTCGATCAGCGTGCCTTGGGGACGGGCCAGCGCCGCCAGCAGTTCGGCTTCAAACTCCTGAGTGCGCGTGATGCGCACACCGGCATAGCCGTAGGCACGCGCCAGCGCCGCAAAGTCGGGGTTGCTCAACTGCGAGCCGCTCACGCGCTGCGGATACTCGCGCTCCTGGTGCATGCGGATGGTACCGAACATGCCGTTGTTGAGCAGCACAATGATCGTCTTGGCGCCGTACTGAACGGCAGTTGCGAGTTCCTGTCCGTTCATCAAAAAGTCGCCATCCCCCGCAATGGTGAACGCCACACGCCCGGTGCAAATTGCCGCCGCTATGCCTGCAGGCACGCCATAGCCCATGGCGCCATTGGTCGGTGCCAGTTGTGTCTTGCTGCCCCGTGCCAAACCGTAATGCTTGTAGAAGCGATGCACCCAGCTCGCAAAATTACCAGCACCGTTGGTCAGCACCGCGTCGGCCGGCAGGTGCTTTTGCAGCGTCGCCACGATGGCCGGCATGTCGATGTCGCCGGGCAGACTCTGCGGCGTCAGATTGGCCAGAAAGTCGCTGTGGCATGCCTGCGTCCAGGCTTCCCAGGGCAGCATTGCGGGTGCTGCCAACACTTCGAGTGAGCGCGCTGCTGCGTTCATGCTGGCATTGATGGCCAGATCGGCCTGGTAGACGCGGTTCAGTTCTTCAGCGCTGGAATGAATATGCACCAGCTTCTGCTTCGGTCGCGGCGCTTCCAGCAGGGTGTAACCACCCGTTGTCATTTCCCCCAAGCGCGGGCCAATCGCCAGAATCAGGTCGCTGCTCTTGATGCGCGCGGCAAG
>CAIYGK010000192.1 GCA_903925725.1 uncultured beta proteobacterium
GATTCTAATGATTAAAGACAATAGAGCAGAATTTTGATGAATGAATGGCGAGAAACGTTATTAATGATAAGCATGTCTGTTGGTGCTGGGATCGGTATAAGTTTGCAATGTCATTGGCTGTTGACAACTTGTGCCGCTTCTTATCTTATTATCTTTACTCAAGTAATTTTGAAAATCTTTAGAGTACATTTTCTTTAGGGCGTTTACAATACTCTTGCGGGTCGGATCGCAATTGATCACGCTTGCCGCTCGAAGCCGCCCCCGCTGGCGATCACCAATGTTGACAGTACCTTTCCGGAAACTGGGAACTTCTGCCAAACCGCTGGAGGAGTTACCTATAACTCCATCGACATGAGAAACACACGACAAATATCGGAGTTGACCAAGAGAAGTGTATGCTCGTGCGTTAGTGTGCTGTGCTACAAATTCTTCCACCATCTTTATCATCACACGACCATCGGTATCGGCATTCGGCATGGTGAAGATAAGCTGTGTATCCGTCAATTCGACCAATGCTGCGAGCAATTCGGCCATTTGCTCTGATGCTGTTGCAGTCTCAAGAGTAACCGGATGAAAGGTAATCAGAAGATTCTTTGAACCAAGCTCGAAATCAAGAGAAGCCTCTAATTCTTCACGACCAAGAAGCTTTAGACGCTTAATATTGTCAATACCAAGCCCACCTACCAGAAAAATACGATCAGGTTGCTCGCCAAGCTGGATCACGCGATTCCGGTACTCTTTGGCTGCCACAAAATGAAGGTGTGACATTTTGGTGATTGAATGCCTGATCGCCTCGTCAAAAGCTCCTTCGGTCAGTTCTCCGCCATGCAGGTGGGCAACTGGAATACGGGCAACCAATGCGGCCGAGACTGCTGAGAATATTTCAAAGCGGTCGCCCAGCACGACGATCAAATCAGGCTTCAATTCATGCAATGCATCAGCGAAACCGATCAAACCGAGGCCCATGGACTTTGCTATGCCAACAGAAGTATCTGAACTGGTGAGCATTTCGACCTTACGGTCAATTTGGAAGCCATCCTGCTCAATATCGCGATAGGTCAAACCAAATTCAGGCGACAGGTGCATACCGGTAGCAATGATTTGCAGTGTCAGCTCAGGGTCGTCCTTGATGCCCTGCATAACCCAGCGCAACAAGCCGTATTCGGCACGGGTACCGGTGATAACACAAATCTTGCGACTCATAACGTGATCAATTCATCTGAAAGAAAATCTTTTTGCGCAACGCACCCGATCACTTCATCCCAGCACATGGGCGAAATGCCTGTTCCAGGACGCTTCGCAGTGACGTTCTGTGCACTGAACATTTCACCTACTTTAATCGCCTGACTGGCGACCAGTGATTTCCGAGCAACAGGCTTGTTTTTTGCTTCGCCTGGAGTGAGGCGTTTGATGCCGTCACCAAGAGCAATTTCAATATTGCGAATAGCGGTTACCATCGCCTTGAGTTCTGCAGGTTCAAGGCTTGCCTTGTGGTCAGGGCCTGGAAGGTTGCGATCAAGGGTAAAATGTTTTTCGATGACCGTTGCTCCCAAGGCAACCGCAGCAATGGCAACTTCAATACCTGACGTATGGTCTGAATAACCCACCGCCACTCCAAACGCACTATGCATGCTCTGCATGGCTCGAAGATTCACCTCTGCCATGGGTGTGGGGTATTCTGTGGTACAGTGCAGTACGGTCAGATTGGAACGTGCTGTGCCTGCTTCTTCAAGCACTTCGATTGCTGCTTCTATATCGCCCAATGTTGCCATTCCAGTGGAAAGAATGACCGGCTTATCGAGTCGGCCTATATGGCGCAAGTAAGGAAGATTGGTTATCTCTCCAGATGGAATCTTGAACTGATTTTGACCCAGACTCAGCAGCAGATCGACACTCTCGATATCAAAGCCTGTGGAGAAAAAGCCGATATTGCGCGATGCACAATGGGCGATGAGCTCTTTGTGCATTGCTGGTGTGAGCTCCAATCGGCGGAGCATCTCACGCTGCGATTCATTGCCATCCGTAGTCTTTGTCTGGTAGTCGGCTTTTTTGGCTGCGTGTGTAACCAGGCGGTTTGCGTTGAAGGTCTGGAACTTGACAAAGTCAGCACCCGCTTCGGCGGCAACATCAATCAGCTTCCTGGCTAACTCCATGTCACCATTATGATTGACGCCGGCTTCGGCGATAATGAGCGTTCGTTGTATCATGAAGTGCTTTTTCCGGTAAATCGTGCATGATCAAGCTGATTATAGCGCACGGAAATGCCCATCCCAATCACACAAGCTTGCCCAATATTTATCCCTTCTTTGATAACAGTTCCACTCCCGATAAAGCTGCCAACACCAATCGA
>CAIYGK010000193.1 GCA_903925725.1 uncultured beta proteobacterium
CCATACCACGATGAAAATTGAGATTCCCGACGACAAGAAGCTGGTGTTCGAGATGCAGATTCCTATTCGCTGGGGCGATATGGATGCCATGAACCACGTCAATAACGCAAGCTATTTTCGTTACCTCGAGACCTGTCGCATCGACTGGATGCAGTCCATCGGCTGCAAACCCGACGCACAGGGAGAAGGCCCGGTCATCGTCAACGCCTTTTGCAATTTTTACAAACAGCTGGAATACCCCGGGCAAGTGCTGATCAAGATGTACGTGAGCGACCCTGGGCGCACCACGTTCGAGACCTGGGGCACGATGGAAAGGCTGGATGAGCCTGGCCTGATTTATGCAGCTGGTGGTGCCACGACCATCTGGGTTGATTTTCCGCAACAAAGGGCCAAGGCGCTGCCCGAATGGATGCGGTTGCTGGTTAGTGCGACAGCCTGAACCGGTTGCCGCGGAAACTGAAAATTGAGCTCTTGGCGCCTATTTCTTCAAGCGCTACGTCGGGCGCCGCCAGACTGCCCTGCGGTAGAACCTGGTTATTGACGAGCAGCAGACGCTGGCCCGGATTGTCTGAATAGACGACACCGGTAATGGTCAGCGCCGGGATTTGCCGGCGAACTTCTTCGGAGAGGTCAGCAAGCAACGGGGCGACCGCCGTAGCCGCGGTCGCTGCGCTTGCGGTGGGCTTGGGGATAACTGTGGCGCTTGCCGAAGCCACGGGCTTTGCCATCATGGTTGACGGTGGCAGGACGACGGTCGCAGGAACTGGCGTCGCGACTTCGGGTGGATTGATTGGTGCTGGCGCCGCGGCCACGGCCAGGGTCGGCGCGACTGGTGGCAATGGTGCCAGCTTCGTGGCCGTCTGCTCTGGCGCGGTGCGTGGCGCCACGTCGGAGGCGGGACGCCAGAGCCACAGCAGAAGCGCCATCGTAGCCAGCACCGCGGTGCCGATTGCAATGATCATGAGCTTGCGCGTCGGGGACGGTGTTCTGGTACTTGAATTTGTCAATTGGCGCGCATACAGGCCTGGCACGACCCCACGCTCGCGTTCGGCATCGGCACGCTTCAATGCATCGAGGATGTAGGACATGGTCTTATCGTGGTTCGGGTTGCAGGCGCACCGGGTTCGCGCCGGTAGCACTGTCGAGCTGCATGAAGGTCATCGGGCCAGGTTGTCCGTCGGCTTTCAGGCCTTGGGAGCGCTGAAAGTTACGAACCCTTTCGCGCAAGGCCGCATCCAGAAGACGGGCGCCGGCGTCGGGCGAAGGCGCCGGCGTCGCCTCGAGCAGGTCGAGCTGCTTTGCAAGATGTTCGATGGCCGCGCCGCTGCTGCCGTCGCGCAGGTCGGGACGATACTCGGATGGTGGTTGCCAGTAGCTTGCAAAGTCGCCGCTCCACCAGCGGCCTAGCGAAACCAGCGTGACCTTGTGCATGCCGTCTGGTAACCGCAGTGTGGCGTCTTGTGCTCCCAGACCCACCAGAAGCACGTACTGCGGTGCAGCACCGTTGACGTGCAATGTCAGAATGCCGGGGCGATTGAGCTGGCGCAATTGCGGCAGGCTGAGGTTGCCGGCACGATAGCACTGAAGCTTTTGCAGATTGGCAGTGCGGCATGGATCGCCATCACCAGCAGGCAGCTTCCAGCTGGCACCCAAAGCCCGCCAGGCGACATTGATGTCAGCCGGCAACTGGGCCAGCAAGGAGTCCAAAGGCTCGACAGGCATGACGGCCGCATGTGCTTCCTGTGTGGCAGCCGACGACGCCAGTGCCTGAGGAGGGGCCGAGGCGCTGGCGCCGGAACGGCCGATTGCGGCGGACGCTGGCCGCGACGGCAAGGGCGTTTGCGAGATGGGCCAGTACAGGATCCCACTCAGCGCAACGACCGCCAGCAAGAGCAGGCCAAGCGCGAAGTAGAAGGTGACGCTGCGCTTGCCGGAGCCGGTGACGCTTTGCGCACCGAACACCTCGGCTGCGGCTTTGTCGACGACGGCACGGCCAACCCTGTGCTGACCATGAGCCCACGCACCCAGCATGGCGCGACCGCAAAGCAGGTTGATTCTGCGTGGCACGCCGCGGGCCAGTCTGTGGA
Organism: uncultured beta proteobacterium; assembly: GCA_903925725.1. Classification (GTDB taxonomy): domain Bacteria; phylum Pseudomonadota; class Gammaproteobacteria; order Burkholderiales; family Burkholderiaceae_C; genus Rhodoferax. The sequence continues at coordinate 2,088 of CAIYGK010000193.1, forward strand.
TGCGCTGTAGGGCGCGGCCCTCAAACGGCGAAGGACCGGCCAAGCCTGCGACCGCCAGTCGATGGGTTATGTACTGCGCGCTCTCCGCCATCGTGAGGGCGTCCAGATGAAAGCGAGCGATGACGCGTTGGGCTAACTGTTCGAGTTCAGGCCGCGCGAGCATCGTGCGCAACTCGGGCTGACCAATCAGCACGATCTGCAGCAACTTGCGCTCGCTGGTTTCCAGATTGGTGAGCAGGCGCAGTTGCTCAAGTACTTCAGGCGCGAGGTTCTGTGCCTCGTCGATGATCAGGACACTGCTCTGTCCGGCGGCATGGCCGGCAAGCAGGAAGTTGTTGAGGGCATCGATGTAGTCCTTGACCGTTGGCGGGTTCTGAGCCGCTGGCGTGAGCGTGACATGAAATTCCTCGCAGATCGACTGCAGCAATTCGGTGACGGTCAGCTTCGGGTTGAAGATGTACGCAACATGGCAACCCTGCGGGATCTGCTCCAAAAAGCAGCGGCAGATGGTGGTCTTGCCGGTGCCTATGTCACCTGTGAGCAGCACGAATCCACCACCGCTGCCACCCGCTTTGCCGCCCGAGCCCGCAACCCCGTAGAGCAGATGAGCCAGCGCCTCCCGGTGCCGCTCGCTCATGAACAGGTAGCGCGGATCGGGCGCTATCGAAAAAGGGTCTTGCGTCAACCCGAAATGGTGTGCGTACATCTATTTGGCTTTGGCAACGCGGCCCATCAGATAGAACTCCGGATTGGGCAGCATGTTGCTGAACGACGCCATGCGGTTGGACAGTCCAAAGAACGCCGTGATGGCGGCGATGTCCCAGGCATCTTCGTCGCTGAAGCCGTGCGAATGCAGGGCGGCGAAATCAGTTTCGCCGATCTCGTCAGACTTAAGGCAAAACTTCATCGCAAAGTCCAGCATGGCGCTCGGGCGCGGCGTGATGTCGGCTTTGCGGTAGTTCACAGCAACCTGATCGGCTACCAGCGGTTTCTTCTCATAGATGCGCAGGATGGCGCCATGGGCAACGACGCAATACAGGCACTTGTTGGCCGCGCTTGTTGCAGTGACGATCATCTCGCGGTCGCCCTTGCTGAGCCCTGAGTCCTTCAACATCAAGGTGTCGTGGTAGGCAAAGAAGGCGCGCCACTCAGGCGGACGCCGCGCGAGCGCCAGGAAAACATTGGGTACAAAGCCAGCTTTTTCCTGCACTTCAAGCACACGCAGACGGATGTCCTCGGGAAGGTCCTTCAGTTCAGGGGCAGGGTAGCGGTCCATGGCGTTTCCTTTCAGGGCAAGCGGGCATTATCTTGCTTCATTTTCGCAGCGTCGGGCTGCCGCGCAGGTACATTAGCGACTTTACTCAATCCCGCATGGAAGCGCTTCTCATCTCAGTTGGCGTCGTCGCACTCGCAGAAATTGGCGACAAGACCC
>CAIYGK010000194.1 GCA_903925725.1 uncultured beta proteobacterium
CTTGCTGGCGTCAATCGCATAGCGCCTATCGTGACCCGGGCGGTCCTGCACATAGGTGATCTGTGTCTTGTAGAGCATGCCATCGCTCCTGGGTCGCAATTCATCAAGGAGGGCGCAAACGGTGTGCACGATCTCGATGTTGGGCTTCTCGTTCCAGCCACCAACGTTATAGATTTCACCCACCTTGCCGGCCGCCAGCACGCAACGAATGGCGCTGCAGTGATCCGTGACATAGAGCCAGTCGCGCACTTGCAAGCCATCGCCATAAACCGGCAAGGGTTTGCCCGCAAGCGCGTTGACAATGAGCAACGGGATCAACTTTTCAGGAAAATGCAGCGGCCCGTAGTTGTTGCTGCAGTTGGTGGTGAGCACCGGCAGTCCGTAGGTATGCAACCAGGCGCGTACCAGGTGATCACTCGCAGCTTTGCTCGCAGAGTAAGGACTGTTGGGCTCCAGCTTGTTGTTCTCGTTAAAAGCGGCATCGGTCGGCGACAGACTGCCATATACCTCGTCGGTCGAAACATGCAGGAACCGAAAGGCCGCACGTTCACCCTCTGGCAAACCCTGCCAGTAGGAACGCACACTTTGCAGCAGGCGCATGGTACCCACGACGTTGGTCTGAATGAAATCTTCCGGGCCATGGATGGAACGGTCGACATGGCTTTCAGCAGCAAAATTGATCACGGCGCGCGGTGCATAACGCGCCAGTACCTTGTCCACCAGGACTGAGTCTCCAATATCGCCTTGGACGAACACGTAACGTGGGTCACTCTGCAGGCTGGCCAGATTCTCGGGATTGCCCGCGTAAGTGAGTTTGTCCAGGTTGAGCACTGACTCATCCGTCTGCCCCAACCAGTCGAGCACAAAGTTGGCACCAATAAAGCCTGCTCCGCCAGTAACCAGAATCATTGTCTCCCCCCGAGTGGATCAGGGCCCATCATAAAAGCAAAAAGGGCGCCCAAAGCGCCCCTGGATTATCGCCTCTGGCAATTGAAGCTCAGAAGTGAATTCCCCGCATCATCTGCTGCAAGGCAATCGCCTCGTGCGACAGGTGCTGCTTGGCCGGCTTGTCTCCGGGCTTGTGACCTTTGGCTGCACCAGAGTCCGGGAACATGCGAAAACTCGTGTTCATGGCAATTTGCGCAACACGCGGCAACAATGCGTGCAACAACTGCCCGGTGATACCCAGCCGGGTGGCAACACGCACCGGCTTGAAGATACAGGCCTGCGCAATCATGTCGGCCGCTTCTTCCGGAGCCAGCGTGGGCACGTTGTTGTACAGGCCGGTAGGTGCAATCATCGGTGTGCGCACGAGCGGCATGTTGATCGTGGTAAACGAAATGCCCTGGTCGGCGAACTCGCTGGAGGCACAACGCGTCCAGGCGTCAAGTGCAGCTTTGGAAGCTACATAGGCACTAAAGCGCGGCGCATTGGTCAGTACCCCGATCGAGCTGATATTGACGATATGCCCCTTTTTGCGCGCCACCATGCCCGGCAGAAAGCCCATGGTGACACGCAAGCAGCCAAAGTAATTCAGTTGCATGGTGCGTTCATAGTCATGGAACCGGTCATAGCTCGATTCAATGGCGCGCCGGATCGACCGCCCTGCGTTATTGATCAGGAAATCCACTCCGCCATGGTCTGCAATCAGCTGCTCCACAAAACGATCGCAGTCGGCCACGTCGGCGATGTCTGCCGGGTAAGCTACAAAGCTGTAGCCTTTGTCCCGGGCTTGCTGGCAGGCCTCGTCAAGTTTGGCGGTGTCACGCCCGCAAATGATGGTGGTGGCCCCAGCTTCGGCAAACTTGTGCGCGGCCGCCAGCCCAATGCCGGAAGAGCCACCCGTAATCAAAACTACTTTTCCACCTACGGTACCGCGCAGCGAACGGTCGATGTGCAGGTCAGGATCAAGATGGCGTTCCCAGTAGTCCCAGAGCCGCCAGGCATAGTCCTTCAGGTTGGGGCACGCGACGCCAGAGCCCTTCAATGCCGCCAGGGCATCACGGCAATCGAAACGCGTCGGGTAGTTGACAAAGGTAAGCATGTCTTCGGGCAAGCCCAAGTCCTTCATGATCGCGTTGCGCACACGGCGTACCGGAGCCAGTGCCATCAGCCCTTTGGTGACACTGCGGGGAATGAATCCAAGCAGGGCAGCGTTGACAAAGACATTCATCTTGGGCGCGTGCGCGGCACGGCTGAAAATGTCGAGTACATCGCCAACGCGGTAACCCACAGGATCGACGAGGTGATAGCACTTCCTGTCAATGTCCGCCCTGTGACTGATGGCATCGAGCGCGTCCACGACAAAATCAACCGGCACGATGTTGATGCGACCACCCTCCAGGCCAATCGAGGGCATCCACGGTGGCAGCAGCTGGCGCATGCGCTGGATCAACTTGAAAAAATAATAAGGACCATCGATCTTGTCCATTTCCCCCGTGACACTGTCGCCCACCACCATGGCCGGGCGATAGACTGACCAGGGCACCCGGCATTCGGTGCGCACGATTTTTTCGCTTTCGTGCTTGGTCATGAAATAGGGATGCTCGTAGTTCTCGGCCTCGTCAAACATATCCTCCCGGAACACACCCTCGTACAAGCCAGCAGCTGCGATGGAACTGACGTGATGAAAATGTCCAGCCCCAATCAGCTTGGCCAGTTCCACTGTGTTGCGCGTGCCCTCCACATTGACCGCGATCTGGCTCGCCTCATCGGCGCCCAGGTCGTAAACCGCCGCCAGATGATAGAAGTGATCGATCTGACCTTTAAGCTTCTTCAGGTCATCGGCAGAAACTCCCAGCCTCTTCGTCGTCAGGTCGCCGAACACCGGCACAGCACGCGCCGCACTGACACTCCAGTACTGGCGCAAAGACGCCACCTTGTCCTGACTCTCCTTGCGGATCAGGAAGTAGACCACCGAGCCCTTGCGCTCGAGCAGTTTCCTGACCAGCCGTTTTCCAATAAACCCGGTTGCACCTGTGACAAAGTACTGCATCAAAACCTCCATTCAATTGGCACATTCTTGCCCAGATTTCACTTTCCGACATTCAGCACAAACCCGTGGCCCGGTAGATAGCTCTCTCTAGCCATTTAGGAAGACCCACCTACACAGTGCCCCTACCTGACCTTACAGTGGGCGCCATTATCCAAATTTATCAACCCGTCTGGAGTTTCCCATGGTCACTAAGCTGAAAAAAACGAATTCATCGAAAAAGAGTTCCACGCCATTGAAGGGCTCGGTCAAGGACTCTGCACAACAAATCTGGCAGGCTGGTCTGGGCGCTTTCACCAAGGCGCAAGCCGAGGGCACGAAAGCAATTGAAGCCCTGATCAAGGAAGGCGTAAGCATTCAACGCAAGACACAATCTGTTGCTGAAGAAAAGTTATCCGAAGCCAGCAGCAAGATGTCAAGCATGGCGACCGACATTTCGTCCAAGGCGTCCGGTCAGTGGGACAAACTGGAAAGCATTTTTGAAGATCGCGTTGCCAAGGCCCTCAACAAGCTGGGTGTTCCTTCCGCCAAGGATGTCAATGCCCTGATTGCCCGCATTGATGAGCTAAACAAGAGCGTTCAGAAACTGTCCGCCAAAGGCGCTGCCCCGAAAGTGGCAGCCAAGAAAGTGGTCAAGACTGCAGCCAAGCCGGCACTGAAGAAGGTAACCAAACCGGCCGCAAAGCGCGCCGCAGCGGTAGTCTGATAGCGGGCTGTCGTGAAATGATTCGAGGTGCTGGCAGTGCCTGGTACTTGGCAGTAAATTGAGAGGAACAAAGGGCGCCGAGGCGCCCTTTGTTTTCTTGCAACGGTAGTTGCTGCATCGCAGCAAGCAGTGGGTTCGTTCAGACATACACTTTGTTCCTATGAAGCGCAAACCATCGCAGGCACCAAGAATCGCACTGGCATTGTCAGGTGGCGGGCCCTTAGGTGCCATTTACGAAATTGGAGCCCTGTGCGCATTGGAAGAGTCGCTCCATGGAATCGACTTCACCAGGTTGCAACATTACGTTGGCGTTTCGGCCGGTGGCTTCATTGCTGCAGGTTTGGCCAATCGCATCACACCGCGGGAACTGTGCGCTTCCTTTATTGAAAATGACAATGCTCTGGCCGGGACCTTTGACCCTTCCTGGCTGATGACTCCAGCTTATGGAGAATTTGCACGTCGCGGCATCATGTTGCCGGCCTTGCTGATCGCCGCCATGTGGCAAATCACTGCCGGACGCAAGCCGTTGACGCAAGCACTGCAGCGCCTGGGTCCAGGCTTGCCCGCTGGAATTTTCTCCAGTGAGAAGATGCACGTTCAACTGGAGCAACTATTTTCCCAGCCAGGCCGTAGCAACGACTTCCGCAAACTCAAGACGCAACTGACACTGGTCGCTACCAATCTTGACAGCGGCGAAGCAGCGCCCTTTGGCCGCCCCGGCTGGGACCACATTCCAATCTCCAAAGCGGTGCAGGCCAGCGCTGCGTTGCCGGGGCTGTTTCCCCCTGTGGAAATTGATGACAACTACTACGTGGATGGCGCCCTGAAGAAGACCATGCATGCATCGGTTGCATTGGACCAGGGGATTGATCTGATGCTGTGCCTCAATCCGCTGGTGCCTTTTGACGCCACGGCACCACAGGTCGCTAAAGTCATGCGCCGCGGCCTGTCAGCAGACAAGCACCATATCCCGCGAATTGTGGACGGCGGCCTGCCGGCAGTGCTGAGTCAGACATTCCGCTCCCTTATTCATTCCCGCATGGTACTGGGCATGAGACAGTACGAACACGCCTACCCAGGCACCGACATCATCCTGATCGAACCTGATCACCGCGACCCTGAACTGTATCTGGCCAATACGTTTAGCTATTCGCAGCGTCGCAGTCTGGCAGAACATGCCTACCAGCAAACCCGCCAAATGCTGCGCTCACGCAAGACCGGCCTGTCCGCCAAATTGTGGCGCCATGGCATCAGCTTGCGCCATGAAGCACTGGACGATCCGAAGCGGCATTTGAGCGCGCCGCCGCCAGCGTCGACCCAGGTTGGACGGGCCATCGGCAAACTTCAGGAAATCATGGACGATCTGGGTCATGCTGTGATGCCAGTGACGCATGCGGGATCGCCTTTATGGTGAAGAAGGCACCCCGACGCACCGCCGAGCGCATTCTTGAAATAAGCCTTGAACTGTTCAATCGCTTTGGCGAGCCGAACGTTTCCACCACGCTGATTTCCGCCGAACTGGGTATCAGCCCCGGCAACCTTTACTACCACTATCCGGCCAAAGAGGAACTCATCAACTCCCTGTTTGACAGGTACGAACGTGGCCTCAACGAGCTACTCAATGCCAGCGACAGTGTGCGCGATGTGGAAGACGCATGGTTCTTCATGCACACCCTGTTTGAGTTGATCTGGCAATACCGTTTCCTGTACCGGGATTTGAACGACCTGCTGAGCAAGAACCGGCGCCTTGAAACACATTTCCAGGCGGTTCTGAAAAACAAGACCCGCGCCGTGAAGACCCTGCTCGACAGCATGAGTCGCTCGGGTGCCATCGCCATCGACTCGCGCGAAGTAGAGGCCACGGCCACCAGCATGGTGGTAGTTTTGACGTACTGGCTGAGTTTCGAATATGTACGCGATCCGCGCCGCGCACTGGAAACTGAAAACGCACAAGCAGCCCTGCTGCGAGGGGCGCATCATGTGCTGAACCTGCTGGTTCCGTATCTGGAACCAAGTCAGCGAACCCATTTGCTCAAGTTGGCGGGCGCCTACAATAATGACGACAAGTAGCCGAATCGGCACCGGAGACAAGCATGGCCAAGTGGACTGCCTTCCCCTATGCAGGCGAGTACGTTTTTGACGCTGCAAGCGTCAGGAAATACTGGGCTCGCCTGCACGCGGGTGATGCTGAGCCTCTTCCAACTGATGCCAGGGTCCTGCAAGCCTGGGCTCTGTTTCACAGCGGCGAATTCCAGAAAGCCATGGACCTCGGTCTCAAGATTGGTGGCGCAGGTCTGGCAGTAGCGAACAAATCGGCGTGCATCTACGCCACCTATCTGGAGAAACAGGAGAAGACCAGGCTTGACCTCTACCAGGAAGTCGCCCAGCGCGCGGCGACACAGGTGCAGGAAAATCCATTGGATGCAAGCGCCCTGTACTGGCATGCCTATGCGCTAAGTCGCTACAGTCAGGGCATCAGCGTAGCCAAAGCCTTGGCCCAGGGGCTTGGCAGCAAGGTCAAAGGCTCCCTCGAAGATGTGATCCGCTTGCGGCCGAATCACGCCGACGCCCATATTGCTCTCGGGGCTTTTCATGCGGAAGTGATCGACAAGGTTGGTTCACTGATTGGGAGCATGACTTACGGCGCCAAGAAAGATACCGGGCTGGCCCTGCTGCAGCAGGCACTCAAACTGAACTTTCAGTCGACCATCGGCATGATTGAATATGCCAACGCCATGCTCATGCTTGAAGGCGACAGGATGATCAAGGAAGCGACCCGCCTGTACCAGCAGGCAGCCACCGCCAAACCAGTTGACGCAACGGAGCGTCTCGATATCGAGATGGCCAAAGGAGAACTGGACGACTGAGCCTCACTCGCTCCACGGCAGCATCAAGGTCACCATGGAAAGTTTGGCAAATTCCGGATCAAACTGGTCGATTATTTTCTGCGGTTCGGGGCACAGCGTCGAATCACTGATCACGCCAAACTGCACACCACCACCATAGCTCAGTATCGAGACCCCCAGACCGACGGTACCTGATTGGGGCACCCAGAACAGGCTTTGCTCAAGGGTTGAGCCACAAAATTGCAGTTTTTCGCGTGGCCCCGGAACATTGGTCATGACCGCAGTGGTCTTCTTGGAGAACAAGCTGAGCATGGCATCCTGCGCAGGTTTGATCAGCAAGCCTGCCACGGACAGCAAGCCAAAGGCCATCAGGGGTTGCATGCTGCCCTTCAACTGGCTCATGCGGCGACGCACCTCGTAAACACGCTCGACCGGATTCTCTATGCCAATGGGCAACACCACCGGTGCCAAGCCAAACCGGTTTCCCAATTTGTAGGCCTCCTCCATCGGGCGCAGATTCACCGGTACCATGGCCCTGATTTCCTTGCCCGCCACCTCATCGCCAAAGGACTTCAAGTACTCGGCTATGGCGCCAGCAACGCAACTCAGCAGGACATCGTTGATGGAACAGTTCAGCGCACGACCCACAGCCTTGACCTCTTCCAGCGGAATCGGCTCACACCAGGCGATGCGCTTGGTCTGCCCCGGAATGCCTTTCAAGCGCGTCGGCGAATCATCCGGCATCAAGGCCAGTGCAGCGCCATCGCGCAGCACCTGATAGACCATCTTTGCCAGTTCGACCGAACCCGCTACGCCTTTTTCCATACCTTTTTGCGGACCCATCATCATTCCCACCGCATTGACCGCCCCGTCGCCAGCGGCCCCCAATGCTTTTACCGTTACATCAGTGAGGGGCTTGATCAGCGTGTCCATCACCCAGTCTTCAGCGCCCTCCAGACCTGTCGAATGCGCTGCCTTGTGCTTGCGTTGAGGCGGCATGGCACCGCCATCGACCAGGGACTGCGTAACAGAAATCAGTGCAATGCCATCGGCGATGCAGTGGTGAATGCGAACCAACAATGCGGAACCGCCCTGGTAATGCTCAACCAGATGAAATTGCCACAATGGATGATTCATGTCCAGCGGCTGCACTGCAAGTTCGGCCAGGCGGTCCTGCAAAGCCTGCTGCTCCCGCCCCTTGGACTTCGCACCCAGTTTCTCGACAATCACATGCCGCTTGATATCGAAATCATGGTCCTTGACCCAAGTTGCACCCGCGGCGTCCTGCTGCACACGCTGGCCAAAGCGCGGATACTTGAGCAGTCGTTCCTCAATGCGCGAACAGACGGCCCTATAACTGACACCCGGTCGCAGAATCCAGACACCAACAATCATCATCAAATTGCTCGGTGAATCCATGCGCAGCCATGCCGTGTCAACCTTGCTCATGCGCTCGCCAGTCAATCCCAAAGTTCCGCCGACCGCATCGGCAACATTTTTCTGAACCACACGGGCCGCCCGGCGCACGGTCTTTTGTGCCACTTTTGCTGCGGGAAGCACGGCGTCGGTCGCCGGCTGCCTGATGCCCCTGGCGCTAATTCGAGTAACCATCAAGAACTCCAGATTCGAGAAAACTATGACAAAGAACTGATTCTTCGGGAAGGTCCCCTATTTTGTGGCGAAAACCAAAAGTAAGATACTGCGCACATACCCCAAGTGTGCTGGGTACCCAATTGACCAGGAGAAACCATGTCTGACATGCAAGCAAAATTCGAAGCCGCCGTCGCCAATTCAAAGAAACTCACCGAGCGTCCTGACAACGCTACGCTGCTCAAGATTTACGCCTTGTACAAGCAGGCCAGTGCTGGCGACAATGCGGAAAAAAAACCTGGTTTTGGCGATATGGTGGGACGCGCCAAATGGGATGCATGGAACGGTTTCAAGGGCACGAGCAGCCAGGACGCGATGCAGCAGTACATTGACCTGATCGAATCCCTGAGCTGACACTGACGTCTGGGCATCGTTACGGATTCTTCTTGCCCCTCAGCGGCCTTGCGGCTGGAGCGACTGGCAACATGTCATCGAGCCTTTTTACGATTTCACTTTCGATTCTTGCCTTGAAGGCGCCGACCAGGAACCCCAGTTTGACCATGAGCTCAAAGTGGTCCTTGGTGACTGACAATGTGCCTTCGACGCCCGTACGCGCAAAGCATACTTTGTCCGCACTTTTCCCCTCTTCGTAAGTGCAAGTCATGCCGAAATCATTTTCGACCTGTTCGGCCCATTGGAAGGCGAGTTTGCGTGCCGCCAGCAATCCCAAAGTGTGATGGCGCAAGATGTGAAGATCGGCCACTTGATTACTCCTATGCTCTACAAATTCAAATCCAAAGGCACCGGCGACCTCATCATGCTGCAGCCTGACGGACGACGCATGCTGAAGATTGTCGGCAAGATCTGCGACTCCACAAGTGACAGTGACGCCGGTAAAGGGATCATCCTGCCGGAGCAAATGCCAGCTGCGCTGGCAGCGCTGGCTGACGCCGTGGTACAGGAAGCCGCCGACAGAAAAGCTGCCCTGGCAGACGCGCTCGCGCACAAGCAACCCCCACCGCGCTTTGAGGCCATCTCGTTGCGCCAACATGCCCTGCCCTTTATCGAGATGCTGCAGCGCTGCGAAAAAGCCGGGCACGCCATAGTCTGGGGCGTTTGAACGAGCCGCCGTCAATCAACTCTGGCCCCGGACGCCTTGACCACTGGCCCCCATTTCTTTATTTCCGCGTCAATCAGCGCCGCAAACTCCTGCGGAGTATTGCCACTGGGGATGGCACCTTGCGCCAACAACTTTTCCTTGATGCCCGGAAGTTTGAGCGCTTTGGCGGTTTCCTGCTGTATTCGCAAGACGATATCCGCTGGCGTACCTGCTGGTGCGAGCAAACCAAACCAGCTGCTCGCCTCGTACCCCTTGAGGTTGGCTGCCTCTTCAACGGTCGGCAGATCCGGCAACGCGGCTGAACGCTGCGAACTTGTAACCGCAAACGCCTTGAGCTTGCCGCCCTTGATCTGCGCCATGGACGATGGCAGGTTGTCAAACATCACGTCCACCGTACCCGAGATCATGCCCAACATGGCCGGGCCGGAACCGGTATAGGGAATGTGGGTCATGAACGTACCGGTCATCGTCTTGAACAATTCGCCCGCCAGGTGAATTGAAGTTCCGTTACCACTGGAGGCCATGTTGAGTTGACCCGGATGTGCCCTGGCGTACTTGATAAAGTCCGGCACCGTGTTGATGCCCAAGGCCTTGGCCTTTTCCGCATTCATCTCCATCACGTTGGGCACACCTGCCACCAAAGTGATGGGCGCGAAGTCTTTCTGCGGGTCGTAGGGCAGCCTGCTATAGAGCGCCTTGTTGATCCCGTGTGTGCCAACGGTACCCATCAGCAACGTATAGCCATCAGGAGCAGCCTTCGCCACAATGTCGGCGCCAAGGTTACCGCCAGCGCCAGCTCGATTGTCAACAAGAAAAGATTGCCCGAATACCTTGGACAATTCGGGAGCCACCGCGCGCGCCAGAATGTCGGTCGTACCACCGGGTGCGAAGGGAACCACAATTCTGACTGGCTTGCTTGGCCAGGCAGTTTGTGCAGTGACTTGACTGGCGACGCCGAGCATGGCCAAACCAGCCACTGCAGCAAACCAGCGGCGGGGAAAATTTGCAACACCTGAACTCATTGAAATCTCCTTGTATATTGATCCTGACCGGACCTGATTCAATCCACCCCTATTAGACAACGGGTTTGCCGATGAAGACCGTGGCGCGCAAGGCTTGCAGGTTCAAAACCCGCAGCCCCCCATACTCGACTCGAATCGACCCCTGCCCGGCCAAAGTGGTCAGTGCTTCATTGACACGCTGACGCGACAGACCCACCAGATAGGCCAACTCCTGCTGCGTAATGCGCAGAACCTCCCCCACGCCTGGATACAAGACTGGATTGAAAAGTGCGGCAAGGCTGCGCGCGACTTGGATGTCAGGGTTGTTCATCCGGTCGATCTCACGAGCTGCAATGAATTGACCAAGCCGTTCGTTGAGTTGATTCATGACGAAACGGTTGAATCCGATCGAATTGTCCAGCAGCCAATGAAAGGTATCCACATGCAACCCTGCCACCATGCTCTTGCGCAGCGCCTGAATGTTGTAGCGGTAGCTTTCTCGTTTCAATGCTGTGCCCTCGCCAAACCAGCCGCCAGGCGGTACCCCGATAAAGGTCATGGTCTGGCCCTCGGCGTTGTCACTGCTCATCTTGAGCAAGCCATCAATCACGCCAAACCAGTAGGTCACGGGGCGCCCCATTCGGCACACATAGTCACCCGGACTGGCATCCGTGATCTTGAGATCGTCCACGGCACGCTCACGCTCGGTAGACGTCAGCAGGCGAAGCCATCGAATGGCGTCGAGCTCCACCGCCGTCAGGGAGCGTCTGCGCTGATGCAAGGACTTGTCAAAGTGCATTGCTACCTCGTTCTCCTTGTGTGAGCAACCCAAAAGTGCAGGGAAAACACCTAGCCAGAAAGGCTGAGATTGTCGTCCAAACGACAACTTGACGTCAAATGAGTGTCTATTATTCACCCCATTCGAGCGGCAGCATGGTTTGGATCACTGCCGCCATCAGTCAGTTGGAGACAGCGTTAGAGCGCCGTTCTATAAATTCATTCGTTTGAAGACAGGGCATCGGGATGCAGACCACATTTCCTCGACTTCTTCTTGATCACGCCGCACAGCGACCGACCGAGCCGGCGATGCGTGAAAAAGAATATGGCATTTGGCAGGCGCTGTCCTGGGCCGATCTGGCAACGCTGGTAGAACGGCTGGCGTGCGGCCTGCATCACGCCGGACTGCGCCGGGGCGAGCACATGATCGTGATTGGTGCCAACCGCCCTCGGCTGTATGCCACGATGCTGGCCGTGCAGTCGATCGGCGCCGTGCCCATTCCGCTGTACCAGGACGCTGCTGCACCCGAGTGCGTGTTCCCGATCAACAACGCCGAGGTGCGCTTCGCCTTCGCAGAAGATCAGGAGCAGGTCGACAAACTGCTCGAAATCCGCGATGAATGCCCACAGGTGAGCAACATCTATTTTGACGACCCGCGCGGATTGCGCAATTACGCGGAACCCGGACTGGCCGCTCTTGACGACCTCATTGCCAGCGGCCAAGCCTTTGCCGTCACGCACACCGACTTCTTCAAGAAGGCCGTCGACCAGATCAAGGCCTCCGATGTCGGCGCCATGTTCTTTACCTCCGGCACCACGGGCAACCCCAAGGGTGTGGTGCACACCCACAACTCGCTGCTGAACCGTGCCAAGGCCGGTGCCGACTTCGACAAACTGACCCACGCCGAAGACGTGCTCGCCTACTTGCCGCCAGCCTGGATTGGCCAGAACATCTTCAGCTACGCACAGTGGCTGGCCTGCGGCTACGTGGTCAATTGCCCTGAGTCGGCAGCGACCGTCACCATCGACCTCAAGGAGGTAGGGCCCACCTATTACTTTGCGCCACCGCGCGTGTTTGAAGGCCTGCTCACCAGCGTGATGATCCGCATGGAGGACGCTGGCGCCATCAAACGCCGCATGTTTCAGTATTTCATGTCGTTGGCACAACGCGTCGGCCCGAACAAAATGGACGGAAAGTCGCTCGGCCTCACGGATTCCGTGCTGTACGCACTGGGCAATTTCCTGGTCTACGGTCCCTTGCGCAACAACCTGGGCATGAGCCGCGTGCGGGTTGCCTACACCGCTGGTGAAGCCATTGGTCCGGATCTGTTCAGTTTCTACCGCTCTATTGGCATCAACCTGAAACAGCTCTACGGGTCCACCGAAACAGCCGTCTTTGTCTGCCTGCAACCCGATAACGAGGCGCGCGCCGACACGGTTGGTGTGCCCTGTGCCGGTGTTGAAATCAAGGTCGCCGAGAACGGCGAAATCCTGGTCAAATCCCCAGGCTTGCTCAAGGAATATTTCAAGAACCCGGCCGCGACAGCCGAGGTGCTGAGCGCGGACGGCTGGTACCACACCAGCGATGCCGGTTTCCTCGACGCGCACGGCCACCTCAAAATCATCGATCGCGTGAAGGACGTGGGCCGCATCAAGGGTGGCACCAACGACGGCGCCATGTTTGCGCCCAAGTACGTCGAGAACAAGCTCAAATTTTTCCCGCACATCAAGGAAGTCGTGGCCTACGGCGACGGACGTGAAAAAGTCTGCGTCATGATCAACATCGACTTCGACGC
>CAIYGK010000195.1 GCA_903925725.1 uncultured beta proteobacterium
GCCTGCGCCGGCTTTGGCGCCATCTGCGGCTCCTCGCTCGCAACGGCTGCCACCATGGGTCAGGTCGCATTGCCGGAGTTGCGCCGCTATGGTTATTCCGGTTCGCTCGCCACCGGCGCACTGGCTGCGGGCGGCACGCTGGGCATCATGATTCCGCCGTCCGTGCCGCTGGTGATCTACGCCATCCTGACACAGGAATCGATTGGCAAGCTGTTCATGGCAGCCGTGCTGCCGGGCATCATTGCCATGCTGGGTTATATGCTGGTGGTGCAGATCGTGGTCACGCTCGATCCAAAAGCCGGCCCAGCCGGGCCACGTGTGCCATGGGCTCAGCGCCTGCGTTGCCTGATCGAGGTTCTGCCCGTGTTGCTGGTGTTTGTGGTTGTTATCGTCGGCATCTATGGCGGCTGGGCGAACCCGACCGAAGCCGCGTCGATTGGCGCCGCCTCCTGCGGCATCCTTGCGCTGTTGTCCGGCAACATGGGGATGGAAGAAATTCGCAAGAGCCTGCTCGGCACTGCGATTGCCACGGCCATGATCTTTCTGGTGCTGCTGGGCGCCGACATGATGAACTCGGCACTCGCCATATCGCAAATGCCGGTAGAACTGGCCGAATGGGTGAAGAACAGCGGCATGTCGCCGCTGCTGGTGATGGGCATGATCCTGCTGATCTACATCCTGCTCGGCTGCGTCATGGATTCACTGGCCATGATCTTGCTGACGATTCCGATCTTTTATCCCATGATCATGGGGCTTGATTTCTTTGGCCTGGCGCAGGTTGACAAGTCCATCTGGTTTGGCATTCTGGCGCTGATGGTGGTTGAGATCGGCCTGGTGCATCCGCCCGTCGGCATGAACGTTTACGTCATCAACCGGCTTGCGGTGGATGTACCCCTAATGGAAACCTTCAAGGGCGTCATTCCTTTCCTGATTTCGGATTTCATGCGCATCGCGCTGCTGGTGTTCTTTCCGGTCATATCGCTCTACCTGGTACGTACCTTCGGCGCCTGAGCAGGTTTTCGCTGTTCCATTAACTACAAAGAGGAGATTCGACATGCAGATTCGCAAGACACTCAGCCCCTTGCTTGCAGCCGCTGTACTGGCCCTGGGTGCCGGTGGCGCCTGGGCGCAGGACGTAACACTCAAGATCCATCATTTTCTGGCACCGAATGCGACCTCGCAGAAGATGTTGCTCGGCCCCTGGTGTGACAAGATCGGCAAAGAGTCCAACAACCGCATCAAGTGCCAGATCTACCCCGCCATGCAACTCGGCGGGACGCCGCCCCAGTTGTTTGATCAGGCCAAGGACGGTGTGGCCGACATCGTCTGGACCGTGCCGACTTACCAGGCCGGGCGCTTTGCCAAGTCCGAAGTGTTTGAACTCCCCTTCATGATCAAGACCGCTGAAGGCGGCAGTCGCGCTTTTTGGGAGTACATACAGAAGTATTCGCTTGATGAGTTCAAGGGCACGAAAATCCTGATGGCTCATGTACATGACGGTGCCGAACTCCACTTTGCAAACAAGTCGGTGAAAACGCTGGAAGACCTCAAGGGTTTGAAGGTTCGTGCACCCACACGCATTGGCACGCGCATGCTGACGGCACTCGGTGCGACGCCGATCCAGATGCCGGCGCCTCAGGTGCAGGAAGCTATTTCCAAGGGCGTAGTGGACGGTGCCTCGCTGCCATGGGAAGTCGTGCCCGGCATCAAGGTGCACGAGGTCACCAAGTTTCACACCGAGACTGGCCCAGGACAGCGCAAGATGTCCAACACCATCTTCGTGGTCGCCATGAACGAGGCCAAGTACAACAGCCTGCCGGCAGATTTGAAAAAGGTGATTGATGCCAACAGCGGCGCCGAAGCTTCTGCCTGGGCCGGCAAGGTCTGGGACAGCACCATCGCACCGGGACGCAAATCAGCGACCGATCGCGGCAACATCGTCAACGTACTCACAGCGGAGGAATATCAGCGATGGGAAAAGGCCACTGAGGGCGTGGCGCAGGACTGGATGAAAGATGTTGCTGCCAAAGGCGCTGACGGCAAGCAGTTGCTGGACGCCGCCAAAGCCCTGCTGAATCAGTACGATAAGTAGCGCCCTGACCTCACGAGCAAGAGAAAGGCCTTCAAGAAGTGATTCTTGAAGGCTGTAAATGCGGTCGAAAGATACTGCCGTAACACGCATGAATGCTAGGTTTTACATTTGAAAGACAGTTTTAAGTCGGCACAACCCCTGTAAGTTGATTGGCTTGCGGGGGCCAGCACAAGGTCTCCGAGGCGCTCATTTTCAAAACGCTTGAATAGCGACGTGTATCGAGTTTCAAGGTCGTAGGACTCCAAATAGCAAACGGTTCTTGAAGACCAGTCGCATGCAGTTGTCGAGTACTTATGTGCCGTATTGCAGCAATCCATGGCGTTCTTGGAACTGCCTTTGGCATCACTCACATTGTTCTGATCGTGGCATTCCGCTGCCTTGCGATGATGCTTGGCTGATGCTTCATGCTCTGTTGCAGCCTTGTTGTGCAGAACGCTGGCGTCCTTGTTGTGTGACATGGTGCGGCTTCCTAACTGAGCAATGGTGATTGAAGTTCCAAATGCGATGCGCAAAGAGTTGGTTTGAGCTCATTGCCACGCCACGATATGCTTGGAATCCTGGAGATTCCGTTCGGTAACGCACCCACTCAGATACGCGATGCCGGACGACCTGGTCGAAAACAAATAGTCTAAAAAGTAGAGCCCTTCAAACTTCATTGAAAGGAAAGACTAAAAGCACGGTGCAGCGCGTCGATGCGGCATGAGCTGCCGCGGCGCAGGTGTCTGCGGAGGCGAAGCGGGCTATGGACACTGCTGATGCGGCGCTGGCGACGGCGCGTAACGCACTGGTAGCACTGGCACAGCATCCGCGTGAACAAGGTGCTGGCGTGTCGGTGACCAGACTCAGGAGGACTGGAAACGTGGACGACAAGAAAGTTCCAGCGTTAAGGGAGGCGGACTTGTCGTTGTTTCGAGGCAAAGCGCGAGAAGAGATGCGAGTTACAAGCACATCGTAAATCTTTGCAACGGTAAGGACACTTTCGTCAAAACATACCGCCAACCGTACCGCTAACACCAGAAATGACGAAGGGGTTAGCAGGCACTTCGCTGCTAACCCCGTCATTCCTGGTCGTGTGAAAGCTCTCGAATGATGCCTTGAAACCCGCATGGATACTAGGTTTCACTTTTGAAAAAGTGATTTTGTACCCCCGTATGTTCCCCCGGTTTGCCTTGGATACCCA
>CAIYGK010000196.1 GCA_903925725.1 uncultured beta proteobacterium
GGCGTCACGCCCACGCTCGGACCGGACGCGACCGGCGTGGGCTGGGTGTACGAGTACGCGGTGCTCGCGGCCAAGCGCTCGCTGGCGGAGCTGCGCACCATCCAGGACTGGTTCGTGCGCTATCAGCTCACCAAGGCCCAGGGCGTGGCCGAAGTGGCGAGCGTGGGCGGTTTCGTGCAGACCTACCAGGTCACGGTGGACCCGGTGAAACTGCGTGCCTACGGGATTCCCCTGATGAAGGTGGCGCAAGTGATCCGTGATTCCAACCGTGATGTCGGGGGTCGCGCCGTGGAGATGGCCGAGACCGAGTACATGGTGCGCGGCAAGGGCTATCTGCGCGGCAGGGAAGACATAGAGATGTTGGTCGTTAAGGCCGACAAAGGCACGCCGGTGCTGATTCGCGATATTGCGCGGGTCGAACTGACGCCTGATGAGCGACGCGGCGTGACTGAGCTTAATGGCGAAGGCGAAGTGGTCTCCGGCATCGCCATGTCGCGCTACGGCCAGAACGCGCTGGAAGTGATTGCCAATTTGAAAGAAAAGATCGCCGAGATCGGTCCGGGACTGCCCGCCGGTGTGTCGGTACAAACGGTGTACGACCGCTCCGAACTCATCAACCGCGCCATTGAAACCCTCAAGCGCACGCTGCTGGAAGAGTCTCTCATCGTGGCCGCCGTGTGTGTGATCTTCCTGCTGCATGTGCGCAGCGCCCTGGTGGCGATCCTGATGCTGCCGGTCGGCATATTGATCTCTTTCATCGCCATGCGGCTGCTCGGCATGAGCTCCAACCTGATGAGCCTGGGCGGCATCGCCATCGCCATCGGCGCCATGATCGACGCCGCCATCGTCATGATCGAAAACGCCCACAAGCACCTTGAACGGTTGGAAACAGCGGAGGTAGCGGATTTGGGGTCTGCCCCCAATTCTGCGGGGCGGACTACGGCTGCCGCGCGCGCAAAAGCCATCCTAGCCGCCTGCAAGGAAGTGGGCCCCGCCCTGTTCTTCTCACTGCTCATCATCACCGTCTCGTTCCTTCCGGTGTTCAGCCTGGAAGGACAGGAAGGGCGCTTGTTCTCGCCGCTGGCTTACACCAAGACCTTCTCCATGGCCGGTGCGGCGCTGTTGTCAGTGACGCTGGTGCCGGTGCTGATGCTGCTCTTCATCCGCGGCAAGGTGATGCCGGAGGCGAAGAACCCGGTTAACCGTTTCCTTATCTGGGTTTACCGTCCCATCATCACCGCCGTGTTGCGCTGGAAAAAGGTGACGGTTCTGCTGGCGCTGCTGGCCATGGGCGTTTCCTGGTATCCGGCGTCTCGACTTGGCATGGAATTCATGCCCACCCTCAACGAAGGCTCTCTGCTCTACATGCCGACGTCTTTGCCGGGAATGTCCATCACCAAAGCCGCCGAGCTGCTGCAGACACAGGACAAGATCATCAAAAGCTTTCCCGAAGTGGCGTCGGTTTACGGCAAGGCAGGGCGCGCCAACACCGCCACCGACCCGGCGCCGACCGAGATGTTCGAGACCGTGATCAACCTCAAGCCTGAATCCGAATGGCGCGCAGGCCTGACCCTGGACAAGCTGATCGCCGAGATGGACAAGGCGCTGCAATTCCCTGGTGTGGCCAATTCCTGGACGATGCCGATCAAGGCGCGCATCGACATGCTCTCCACCGGTATTCGCACGCCAATCGGCATCAAGGTCTTCGGCAAGGATCTGGATGAGATGGAGAAGCTGGCCCGGCAGATTGAGGCCGTCGTGAAGACCGTGCCCGGCACCACCAGCGCCTTTGCCGAACGCATTACCGGCGGCTTCTACCTCAACATCGAACCGGACCGCGAGCAACTGGCGCGTTACGGTTTGGCGGTGGGTGATCTGATGGACGTGGTCGGCGCAGCTCTCGGCGGCGAGATCGTGACGACGACCGTTGAGGGCCGTGAGCGCTATGGCGTTGCCGTGCGCTATCCGCGCGAGTTGCGCAGTGACCCGCAGCAGATTGCCCGCGAAGTGCTGGTGCCCACCATGGACGGTGCCATGATTCCGCTCGGGCAACTCGCGAAGGTTGTCGTCGCCAAGGGCGCGCCCGGCATACGCACGGAAAACGCGCTGCTCTCAGCCTACATCTACGTCGACATCCGCGATCGTGACATCGGCGGCTACGTGGCCGATGCGAAAAAGGCGGTGGCAGAACAGGTCAAGTTCCCCAGCGGCTACTACGTCACCTGGAGCGGCCAGTTTGAATACATGGAGCGCGCCATCGAGAAACTGAAGGTCGTCATCCCCGTGACCTTGCTGACCATCTTCCTGCTGCTGTTCCTGAACTTCCGGCGCATCACCGAAACCCTGATCGTGATGCTCTCGGTGCCCTTCGCCCTGGTCGGCGGCGTCTGGCTGATGTGGCTGCTGGGTTACAACCTGTCGGTGGCGGTGGCGGTCGGCTTTATCGCCCTGGCTGGCGTGGCGGCCGAGACTGGCGTCATCATGCTGATCTACCTCGATCACGCCTGGGAGGCAATCAAGACCAAGTGCCGCGTAGCGGGTCGCGAACCCGGTGTGGCCGACCTTTATGAAGCAGTGATGGAAGGGGCGGTCGAGCGCGTGCGCCCCAAGATGATGACCGTGGTCGCCATCATGGCCGGACTGTTACCCATCATGTGGGGAACCGGGACCGGCTCGGAAGTCATGAGCCGCATCGCTGCGCCCATGGTCGGCGGCATGATCTCCAGCACGGTGCTGACCCTGGCCGTGATTCCGGCAATCTATGCGCTGGTCAAGCAGTGGAGGTTGGGGCGGGGGATGGAGCCGTAAAGTACGCTCACGAATATCATGGCGCGTCCTCACTTCGCACCAGTAACCTGTCATTGCCAATGTCAAAGCTCCCACTGATAGCAACCGACCGTACCCTGCTGCATCTGTTGACCCCGGAGAATGCGCACTTGGCGCAGGCCTACCATGGGATCAACCGGGATCATCTTGAACCGTGGGAGCCACAGCGGGGTGCTGATTTTCATTCCGGAGAGTCTTTTGTCCGGATCGCGCAGACTTCTTACAACGCCTTCCTGGCGGGTACTGAAGTGAAGTTCATCGCCGTGGACCGGGCATCGGGCCAGATGGTAGCCAGTTGCAGCTTCAGCAACATCGTGAAAGGTCCGTTGATGGCCTGCAACATGGGCTATTCGGTGACGCAGGCGCTTCAGGGGCAGGGGCTCATGCACGAAGTCGCCGGCGCGTCGATCCGATACATGTTTGATGTGCTGGGTCTGCATCGCATCATGGCCAATCACATGCCGTCCAATGTGAGAAGCGAAAGGCTGCTGGCGCGGCTGGGATTCGAGCGCGAAGGCTATGCCA
>CAIYGK010000197.1 GCA_903925725.1 uncultured beta proteobacterium
CATCAGCGCGGTCATCCCCTATTTTGGCTATGCGCGGCAAGACCGGCGTCCCCGCTCCAGCCGGGTGCCCATTACCGCCAAGGTGGTTGCCAACATGCTGCAGGCTGTCGGAGTGGCACGCGTTCTGACCATGGATTTGCATGCCGACCAGATTCAGGGCTTTTTTGACATTCCGGTGGACAACATTTATGCCTCCCCCGTGCTGCTCGGGGATTTGCGGCAAAAGAAATATCAGGACCTGATCGTGGTCTCGCCTGACGTTGGCGGCGTGGTGCGCGCCCGCGCCCTGGCCAAACAGCTTGATTGCGATCTGGCCATTATCGACAAGCGTCGCCCGCGCGCCAATGTCAGCGAAGTGATGCACGTGATCGGTGAGATTGACGGACGCAACTGCGTCATCATGGACGACATGATTGACACGGCTGGCACGCTGGTCAAAGCCGCCGAGGTTCTGAAAACGCGTGGTGCAAAAAAGGTTTACGCCTATTGCACGCACCCTATTTTTTCCGGTCCGGCGATTGAACGCATCACCAATGGCACGGCGCTCGACGAGGTGGTTGTCACCAACACCATCCCGTTGAGTCAGTCAGCCGCTGCCTGTCGCAAAATTCGCCAGCTCAGCGTTGCACCACTGATCGCAGAAACGATTCAGCGCATCGCCAAGGGTGAATCGGTCATGAGATTGTTTTCGGACCAGGACAACCTCTTTTGAGGTTGCTGATCCGGACAAGCGTGGGTTCGCAGCACACACCAGTGTGCGCTGTCGGGCCTTTTTTAAATCGGAGTCACACTGGTCGCGGTGGACTCCTAAAGGAGTGAAACTATGAAATTCGTCGCTTTTGAGCGCGCCAAGCAAGGTACGGGTGCGAGCCGCCGTCTGCGCATCTCCGGTCGCACGCCGGGCATCGTCTACGGTGCCGGGCTTGAGCCACAACAGATCGAAATCGATCACAACGCCCTGTGGCACGCCCTGAAAAAGGAAACTTTCCATTCGACCATTCTGGACATGGAAATAGACGGCAAAGATCACAAGGTCCTGCTGCGTGACGTGCAGATGCACCCATACAAGCAACTGATTCTGCATATTGACTTCCAGCGCGTCGATGCCAACACCAAACTACACATGAAGGTACCGCTGCACTTCAGCGGCGATGAAAATTCGGTGGCTGTCAAGGCCGAGGGCTGCATGGCCAACCACGTCTTGACCGAAATCGATGTCATGTGCCTGCCGGCCGACCTGCCTGAGTTCATCTCGGTCGACCTGAGTGGACTGAAGAAGGGTGTATCGCTGCATCTGTCCGACATCATCCTGCCCAAGGGCGTCTCGGCCGTCACGCACGGCAAGACCAACCCGGTGGTCGTCTCGGTGGTCGTGATTGGCGCAGCCGAAGCGCCAACGGCCGAAGCCGATCCCGCAGCCGCTGCTGCTGCGGGCGCGCCAGCCGCCGCGGCTGCCGCAACTGGGAAGGCTGCGCCGGCTGCCGCAGGAAAGGCTGCGCCGGCTGCCAAAGCACCTGCTGCCGCCAAGAAGAAGTAATCTGAGATGGCCCACTTCGGTGGGCCATTCCCAACTTCATGATCAGGCTGTTTGTTGGCCTTGGCAACCCCGGCCCAGAGTACGAATCAACCCGCCACAACGCGGGTTTCTGGTGGCTGGACGAAGTCGCTCGAAGTCTGAAGACCATTCTTGTGATGGACCGGACCTACCACGGTCTGGTCGCGCGAACCAGCGTCAACGGACAAACCGTCTGGCTGCTCAAACCCCAAACCTTCATGAACCTTTGCGGCAAGTCGGTCGCCGCACTTGCACGTTTTTACAAAATTGAGCCGCACGAAATACTGATCGCGCACGACGAACTCGACATCGTTCCGGGCGAAGCCAAGCTCAAACTCGCGGGGAGCCACGCCGGGCACAACGGACTGCGCGACATTCACGCCCAGCTTGGCACCGACGATTACTGGCGCCTGCGCCTGGGTATCGGGCATCCTGGCATCAAAGCCGAGGTCATCAACTGGGTGCTGAAAAAGCCATCGTTGGATCACCGAATAGCAATTGACCAATGCATCGCCCGCGCCCTGACGGCGCTGCCGAACCTGCTGGCTGGCGAAATGGACAAGGCCACTTTGCTGATCCACACCAGCAAGCCGCTGCGTCCCAAACCGCCCCGACCGGAGCCCGCGGCGCAGTAAACTCGGGATCGAGACATGCTCTTGAACGGGAGTTATCGATGCCACATCTGACATGGACAGGCGCGCTGTTGGTCGCGCTTGCGGCCTTCTCCAGCCTGGCGACAGCCCAGGTGAGTTACAAATGCGGCAACAGCTACAGCCAGACACCCTGCCCCGACGCTGCTGTGCTGAACAACGCCGATCAACGAACAAATGCGCAAAAGGTGCAGGCCGACTTGGCCACGCAGCGCGACTCTCGTCTCGCCAACACCATGGAAAGAGCCCGCCTTCAGCAGGAAGCCAAAGATCTGGCGGCCAACACGCCTGCCACCAAAGCCAGCCGGCCAGCGTCTGCCAGCAAGCACAACGCCGACAAGGCCAAGAAAGTCCGGGTGAAGAAAGCTGTATCACCGACTGCCAAAAAAGAAACTGCACCCAAGCCCTGATCACGCGGGAGAAATCGGCAAAGAGGTGGATCAGGCTGACCACCAACGCGGTGCCCTCGGCCCACACACGTGTGGGTTAGCACGGAGGTGCGGTTGGCAACAGCGCCTGCAGACGCCGGTACTTTTCCCACAGGGTTTCGCGGCTTTCGACATGTTGCGGGTGCACCGGGATGCAGGCCACCGGACAGACTTCGACGCACTGCGGCGTCTCGAAATGACCGACACATTCGGTGCATTTGTCGGGATCGATCTGGTAGATTTCGAGGCCCATGGAAATCGCGCCGTTCGGGCACTCGGGTTCACAAACGTCGCAATTGATGCACTCGTCGGTAATGGTCAATGCCATCGCTTAACATTCATAGCATCGTGAATCATGGTTCGACCCCCTAACATGCGGCAAATTATCGGCGACGCCGCACTCTGATCATTTCGTGGGCTTATTTCTTTTCAAACGTCTGGGTACTCTGCTGGCCACGCTGCTGGGCGCTTCGGTTGTCATCTTTCTGGTGCTGGAAATACTTCCCGGCAACGCGGCGCAGATCCTGATGGGGCCGGATGCGGCACCCGAGGCGGTTCAGGCGCTGGCCGTCAAACTGGGGCTCGACCTGCCACCCATGACGCGATACTGGCAGTGGCTCAGCGGCATGGTGGTGGGTGATTTGGGCATCAGTTACAGCTACAGCACCCCGGTCCTCGAACTCGTGCTGGAGCGACTGGCGCTGACGGTGCCGCTGGCGCTGATAGCAATGACCTTGACCACCGTTCTGGCGTTGGTGACAGGTATTTATGCTGCCTCGCACCACAATCGCGCGGGTGACGTAGGCATGATGGGCCTGGCGCAAATTGGTATAGCCGTGCCCAACTTCTGGTTCGCCATCCTGCTCATCTTGCTGTTCTCGGTGCAACTTCAATGGTTTTCTGCCGGCGGTTTTTCAGGCTGGGATGATGGTCTTGTACAGGGGCTCAAATCGCTGCTGCTGCCCGCCATCTCGCTGGCGGTGGTGCAGGCGGCGATTCTGGCGCGCATCACGCGCTCGGCCCTGCTCGAAGTGCTGCGCGAAGACTTTGTGCGCACTGCACGGGCCAAGGGCCTGTCCCGCCGCGCCACGCTCTGGGGCCATGTGCTGCGCAACGCCATGATTCCAGTGATCACCGTGATGGGCTTGCAATTTGCCAATTTGCTGGCCGGCACGATCGTCGTGGAGAACGTTTTTTACCTGCCGGGCCTGGGCCGGCTTATCTTTCAGGCGATCTCGAACCGGGACCTGATCGTGGTACGTAACTGCGTCATGCTGCTGGCAACCATGGTGATCGTGGTGAACTTCGTCGTTGACGTGCTGTATGCAGTGATCGATCCGCGCGTGAAGGCCAGTGACATATGAGTCAGCCCCACAGTTTCATGGCACGCGCCCTGACCCATCGCAGTTTTGTGATTGGCGCGGTGCTGACCCTGCTGCTGCTGGGCGCCGCTGCGCTATCGCTGGTGTGGACACCGTGGTCACCGTATGAAATTGACATGGCGGCAAAGCTCCAGATGCCTGACGCCCAACACTGGCTTGGCACCGACCCCTTCGGTCGGGACGTCACTTCGCTGCTGCTGGTGGGTGCGCGCAACTCGATTCTGGTCGGCGTCATAGCTGTCGGCATCGGCTTGACGGCCGGTACAGCGCTGGGTCTGCTGGCAGCGGCGCGACGCGGCTGGGTGGAAGAACTGATCATGCGGCTGGCCGATTTCACCTTCGCCTTTCCCGCCATCCTGTCAGCCATCATGATGACCGCTGTGTTTGGCGCAGGCATCGTCAACTCGATCACCGCGATCGGCATCTTCAATATCCCGACCTTTGCCCGCATCACCCGGGCCAGCGCCAACGCCATCTGGTCGCGCGAATTTGTGCTGGCTGCACGCGCCTGCGGCAAAGGACCGTGGCGCATCACCATCGAGCACATTCTGCCGAATATTTCTTCGGCCCTGATCGTGCAAGCAACCATTCAGTTCGCGCTGGCCATCCTGGCCGAAGCTGCCCTGTCCTACCTGGGTCTGGGTACGCAGCCACCCCAACCATCCTGGGGCCGCATGCTGGCAGAAGCGCAAACCTTGCTGTTCCAGGCGCCCTTGCTGGCAGTGTTTCCCGGTATCGCGATCGCCATGGCGGTGTTGGGTCTGAACCTGGCAGGTGATGGTCTGCGTGACTTGCTCGACCCCCGTCTGGCCAGAAAGCGCTAGGGACACTGAACATGGCATTGCTCGAAGTCGAGAATCTAAGCGTGCAACTGCAGACCCAGCGCGGACCGGCGATGGCCGTGCGTGCCGTCAATTTCCAGTTAGAGCGTGGCGAGACAGTGGGCCTGATCGGTGAATCGGGCTGTGGCAAGTCGATCACTGCGATGTCTCTCATGGGCTTGCTGCCGGACAACGCCGTCGTGACCGGCAGCATCCGCTTTGACCAGCAACAGCTGGTAGGTCAGAGCGACGCCACATTGCGGCATCTGCGCGGCAACCGCATCGGCATGATTTTTCAAGAACCCATGACGGCCCTGAACCCGGTTCACAGCATTGGAGACCAGGTAACCGAGCCGCTGCGGCTGCACCGCGGCGCCTCACGCGAGGTGGCCCGACGTCAGGCCATTGCGTTGCTGGAGCGGGTCGGCATTGCCGATGCAGCACGGCGCTTCGATGCCTATCCGCATCAGTTCTCAGGTGGCCAGCGCCAGCGCATCACGATCGCCATGGCGCTTGCGTGTGAACCCGATTTGCTGATAGCCGACGAGCCCACCACGGCGCTGGACGTCACCATTCAGGGACAGATTCTCGACCTCATCAGCGAGCTGGTCGAGGAGCGTGGCATGGCACTGATACTGATCTCACACGATCTGGGTGTGATCGCCGAAAACGTTTCACGCATGCTGGTGATGTATGGCGGAACGGTGGTCGAAAGTGGTCCGACGCAAGCCGTCTTCGCCCAGATGGCCCACCCCTACACACGCGGCCTGTTTGGCGCACGACCGCAACTTGGTGGCGCGCGTAGCAAGCGCCTGAGCACGATCGAGGGCACAGTGCCGGAACTCGCCGACCTGCCTGTGGGCTGCCCGTTTCAGGAGCGCTGCGCATTGGCCAGCGCCGAATGCGCCGTTGCCCTGCCCCAGTCCATCGACTTGGGTCATTCGCATCGCGTGAGTTGCCTGCACCTTGAACTGCCATCCGGCGTGCTCCAACCATGAGCGAAACACTGCTGCAACTCGACCAGGTGAAGCGCAGCTACACGCTGCCGCGTGAGCGCCTGTGGGGCCCGGTGCCGCAGGTGCACGCGGTGCGCGGCGTCAGCCTGCGTATGCAAAGCGGCAGCAATCTCGGGATTGTGGGCGAATCGGGCTCTGGCAAATCGACGCTGGCGCGTCTGGTGATGGCTCTGGAAGCGCCCAACAGCGGCTCGGTCCGGATGCTGGGTCAGGACCTCAATCAACTCGGTGCTGCGGCCTTGCGCCAGGCGCGGCGTAATTTCCAGATGGTGTTTCAGGATCCGTATGGCTCACTCGATCCGCGCCAGACCGTGCAGCGCATCGTGACCGAACCGCTGGCAGCCCTCGGCGGTGCCGACGCCAAAGAGCAGCAACAGCGAGCCCAGGAAGTGCTCGGCGCGGTGGGCCTGCGCAGCAGCGACCTGGGCAAGTACCCGCACGAATTTTCCGGCGGCCAGCGCCAGCGCGTCGCCATCGCGCGCGCGCTCATCACGCGCCCCCGACTGATCGTCGCCGATGAACCCGTGAGTGCGCTGGACGTATCGGTGCAGGCCCAGGTCCTGAACCTGATGCAGGACCTGTCACAGCAGTTTGGCGTCACCTACCTGCTCATCAGTCACGATCTGGCCGTCGTCGATTACCTGTGCGACGAAGTAGCGGTGATTTATCAGGGGCGCATTGTGGAGCAGGGCTCGCCGCTGACGTTGTTCCAGGCGGCAGCCCATCCCTACACACAAGCTCTTTTGCAGGCGGTGCCGCGCGTTGGCAGACTACAGACACGCGCCGCTCGCAAAAGGGCAGCAGCACCACCTGCCGCCCAACCTCAGGGTGCCGCCGAGTGCCCCTATGCCGCGCGCTGCCCGCAGGCGCAGTCGCAGTGCGCTCAGCAGCGCCCCGAACTGCTGAGCCTGGCGCCAGGACATCAGGTGGCGTGCCATTTCGCCGCCGTTCGCACGCCAGACGGTTGACGAGCTGCAGTGGTATCGTTCGGTCCCTGAGGATTCCCAATTTCCCGGTTCGCAACTTATTTTTGACAGGAGCAGCAACATGATCAATCGTCGTCAAGTACTCAGCACTGCAGCCAGCGGCGCCGCGCTGGCATCACTGCCATGGGCCGCCCAGGCGCAAGGCAAGAAGGACAGCGTGGTACTGGCCATGACGCTGGAGCCGCCGGGTCTGGACCCGACCGCTGGCGCTGCTTCCGCGATTGCCGAAATCGTGCAATACAACGTATTCGAGACACTGACCAAGATCAACAGCGACGGCACCGTTTCCCCCTTGCTGGCGGAAAGCTGGGAAGTCTCGCCCGACCTCAAGACCTACACCTTCAAACTGCGCAAGGGCGTCAAGTTCCAGAATGGCGAGCCCTTCAACGCCAAGGTCGTCAAGTATTCTTTTGAACGCGCCGCTGCCGAGAAGAGCACGAACAAGGACAAACGCACGTTCGCCGGCATGGACAGCGTTGCAGCGATTGACGACTACACGGTGGTCATCCTGAACAAGGGGCTGGATCCGGACTTCCTTTTCCTGATGGGTCAGGCCACCGCCATCATTGTCGAACCCAAGAGTGTCGAGACCAATGCCACCAAGCCGGTCGGCACCGGCCCTTACCAGCTCACGGCCTGGAACAAAGGTTCATCTGTCACGCTGACCAAGTGGGATGCTTACCGCAATGCGGCCGGCATCAAGATCAAGAAGGTGACTTTCCGCTTCATCAGTGACCCTGCAGCGCAAGTGGCAGCTCTGCTGGCCGGCGACGTTGACGCCTTCCCGCGCGTCACACCGCGCAGCGTCGAGCAGTTCAAGAGCAACCCCAAGTTCCAAGTTGTGGTGAGCGGTTCGCGTGCCAAGACCATTCTGGCCATCAACAACAAGAAGAAGCCCCTCGACGATGTACGTGTGCGCCGTGCCATCGCTGCGGCGATTGACCGCAAGGCTGTTATCCAGGGCGCTGCCGACGGCTACGGCGTTCCCATCGGCAGCCACTATGTACCGGGCGCCTTTGGCTATGTGGATACCACGGGCATCAACCCCTTCAATGTGGAAAAGGCCAAAGCGCTGCTGGCTGAAGCCGGCGTCAAGACACCGATCGAGTTGAGCCTGAAACTGCCACCCGTGCCCTATGCGCGTCAGGGTGGAGAAGTGATCGCTGCGCAACTGGCCAAGATCGGCATCATCGCCAAGATCGAGAACGTGGAATGGGCGCAATGGCTCAGCGGCACTTACACCAACAAGAACTACGACCTGACCATCATCTCGCACGTGGAACCCTTCGATCTGGGCAACTTC
>CAIYGK010000198.1 GCA_903925725.1 uncultured beta proteobacterium
GAGGCGACCTTGGATTTGACGAGGCCTGCCATTTCTGTGGGCAGCGTGATACTGAATTGTTGGGTTGTGCGCATGATGGGCATCCCTGTGGAATGAATAGGATTGAATCATACTCTCTGACTCTACACCGACAGTCCCTGTCTTGGCGCGCATTGACTCAGCTGTTTTGCTACCGATGCTGACCCGTTGCCTCACGTAATCTGCTATGGGATCGGCCCCGCAGGGCATCTGCAACAGGGTCGCAACGGCGACGGGGTCGAACAACGAAACCCAACCCATGCCCAGCCCCTCGGCGCGAGCGGCCAGCCACAGGTTCTGGATCGCGCACGCGGCGGAGGCCAGGTCCATTTGCGGCAGGGTGCGGCGACCAAAAACATGCTTTTCTCGGCCGTCCGACAGCGCCACAACCCACAACTCCGCCGCTTCCAGAAGTCCTTCGACTTTTAGTTGCATGAACGCTTCTTCGCGTTCACCCAGCGCACGGGCCGTCAACAATCGCTCCTGCTCCACCAGCGCGTGCAACTGATGGCGCAAGGCGGATGACGCCACGCGCACAAAGCGCCAGGGTTGCATGAACCCAACGCTGGGCGCGTGGTGCGCGGCGTCGAGCAGTCGGCGCATCAACTCCGGCGCCACCGAACCGCCGGCAAAGTTACGCATGTCGCGTCGCTCGAAAATGGCGCGGTACACCGCATTGCGTTCCGCGTCGCAGAAAGCCAGGTTGCTTGCCGGCGCCGGGGCGTCGGAATCATCACAGTCAACTTTTGACATGCCTGGCCTCAATCCTCAATTCCGCGCTGGGCCGGAATGCCGGCCTTGAAGGCATGCTTGACCATGACCATCTCGGTCACGGTGTCCGCCAATTCAATGATTTCCGGCGGACAGCGCCTGCCCGTGATCACGACGTGTACGTGGGCGGGTCGCCCACACAGCGTCTGCAAGACGTCATCCAGCGGCATCCATCCGTATATCAACGGATAGGTGATTTCGTCGAGCGTAACCATGAAGTATTCGCCACCCAGAATGGCGGTCTTCGCCTTCTGCCAGCCGTCGCGCGCGAGTTGGCCCGAACGCTCCAGGTCCTGGCTTTTCCAGCTGAAGCCGTCGCCCAGGCCTTCGATCGGAATGCCAAGTTGCTCGAACATGCGGTGTTCGCCAAAGCGCGCACTGGGCACTTTCATGAACTGGAATATCTTGACGGCTTTGCCGCGACCATGGGCGCGCAGCGCGAGTCCGAACGCCGCCGTGCTCTTGCCTTTGCCGTCACCGGTGTTGACGATGACGATGCCGCGCCGCTCGCCTTCGGCCTTGTCGTAGGGTTTGTCTTTCGGAGGCGTTTCAATTTGCATGGAATGGACTCTCTTCACTTAGTTTCTGGGCAGGGCAACCCACTGTTGGCCCAAGGAATGGACGGCAATGCGTCGGTCAAATACGGCCTCAAGGGCCCGGTGGGTGGCGGTGTCGGCGCAGGCACCCTGATGGGTGACGCAGCCATTGGCCATGACGACCATCTGGTCTGCGTGCAGCGCGAATGAAATCTCGTGCAGCACGCTCACAACGGTCTTGCCTTCGGCAATCAGGGCGCGCACCATGCAGAGCCAATCGGCCTGATGCGGCGGGTCAAGATTGGCCAGCGGTTCGTCCATCAGCAGCACTTGCGCGTGAACGGCGAGCGCCCGGGCCAGCAGCACGCGCTGACGTTGACCACCCGATAGTTGCCCCAGGCTGCGAGAGCGCCATTCCCAGGCCTGCGTCGCGCGCAAGGATTGCTCAACGGCCAGATGATCGACAGCACTCGGTGCGGCCAGCCACGCCTGGTGAGGCAAGCGCCCAAGCATGACCACATCCCAAACTGTCAAATCGTCGCCCGCGATCTCGTTTTGTCCCAACCATGCCAGTTGCTGCGCACGTCGGCGCCGCGGCAAAGTGTCCAGTGACTGCCCCAAGAGCGCTACCGCGCCCGTGTGCGGCAGCAACCCGGCCAAAACCTTCAGTAACGTGGATTTGCCTGCACCATTTGGGCCAACGATGCTGGTCCATTGGCCCGCGGGAAGAGACAAGTCGATATTGTTGAGCACCTGAACATGACCCAGGCTGGCGCTGATGAATCGCGCATCAATGGCATTTGGAAAAGGGACGGTCTTCATGCGCCTGCCCCGGGTCTGGCGCCGCCACTGCGGTGCATCAGCCACAGCAGATAACCGCCACCCAGCACGGCGGTGAGCACCCCAACCGGCAGTTCTTGCGGCGCAATCAGCCAGCGCGCCGATATGTCGGCCGCCATTAATAAGGCGCCACCCATGAGGCTCGACAGCAAGATCAGACGTGCGTGCTTGGTCTTGACGACCGAGCGCACCAGGTGTGGCGCAGCCAGACCGACAAAGGCAATCAAGCCGGTTTGCGCTACCGCAGTGCCAGTGGTCAGCGCGATTACGACCACCAGTGCGGCGCGCAGTTGCGCCAGAGGCAGGCCCAGGCTCGCGGCGGTGGCTTCGCCCAGCGAGAGGCCATCCAATACATGGCTGAACATCCAGGACACCACCATGCAGAACAGCCAGACGCCGCCCATCAAGGCGCAGGCGATCCAGCCGACAAACCCGGTACTGCCCAGGATGAAGGCCTGCATCGCCTGTGTCACTTCGGGCACCATGAGCATCGTGAGCGATGAGAAAGCGCCCAACACCACGCCCACGATGACGCCGGCGAGCAGCAGGCGCAATGTGTGCTGCACGCCTTTGGCCAGGGCGAGCGTGAGCAGCACCGCGCCCACGGCGCCGACAAACGCCGCCCCCGTCAGTCCCAGACGCACAAGCCATTGCGCGGCAAACGGTGACACGCCGAATAACACCAGCACCAGCGCCACACCAAGCGAGGCACCCGAGGCGCTGCCGAGCAGGTAGGGGTCTGCCAGCGGGTTGCGAAACAAGCCTTGCGCCACGGCACCGGCCATTCCCAGCAATGCCCCTGCCAGCCAGGCGCCGACGGTACGCGGCAAGCGAACGTCCCGCACAATCAGCAGCGACATCGGGTCACTCCAGGCCCTGCCCACACTTTCAAAGCCGGTGCTACCGACACAGGCGCCCAGAATGATCAATGCGACACCGGTGAGCAGCAGGCCCAGCCCCAGCAAAGAGGCGATGCGCTGCTGATGCGAGATCACGGTCACGGCGCTTTGCCCGACATCTTTTGCAGACAATCGGCCATGATGCGGGCTCCCTGCGCCATGCGCGGCCCGGGTCGCACCAGTACATCGGATTGCGCTGCGCTGAAGACGCACACGTGGTGCTCCCTGATGGCGCGGATGGCGGTCCAGCCAGGGCGGCCCTCCATTCCCGCGTAGTTTCGGTCGCCAACCATGATCAAGTCCGGATTGGCGCGCACGATGTACTCGGGGTTGAGCTTTGGAAACGGCCCCAGGCTTGCGGGCACGATGTTCTTGACACCCAGGCGTGTCAGGGTTTCGCCTATGAATGAGCTCTCACCCGCGGCGTAAGGCGCGCGATTAACTTCGAAGTAGACACGCGTCTGTCTGGCCGTGGCCGGCAGAGATTGCGCGGCCGCCGTTACCCCGGCATCGATGACGCGCCACACACGCTGCGCATCCGGCACATTCAGCAATTGACCGACCTTCTCCAGCACACGACGCACATCGGCGTGGGTCTTAGGCTCCAGCGCCACCACCTTGATCCCCAGCGACTGCAGCCGGTCAGCGGCGCGGGACGATGTGGCCAGCAACACGACGTCCGGCCGCAATGCCACGATGGCCTCGATGTTCGGGTCCAGGCCACCGCCGACCTGTGGCAAGGCGCGCACGACTGGTGGAAAGTCGGAGTAGCGATCCACCCCCACCAGCCGCTGGCACTGCCCGAGTTCGCACACGGTCTCGGTCAGTGAAGGCAGCAGGCTGACAATGCGCAGCGGCGTTTGCGCGAAGCTGACGGTCAGGCCTCTGTCATCCGTGACCTGCAGGGCCTGCGCCGCGATCGAGCCGCTCAAGCTGGCGAGGGCAGCCAGGCACAGCAGAAGCTTTCGACACAGGGTTTTCATCCGGTGCCTTTCAAGGTAAGCGGCAATCCGGCGGCCATCAATGTCACCCGCTCGCAAACGCCGGCCACGTTTTGATTGAGCGTCCCCAGGGCGTCGACAAAGGCGCGAACCTCGGCGCCCAGCGGGATTACACCCAGGCCAATTTCGTTGCCCACCAACACGACAGGACCCCGCGCGGCGCCGATCGAGTTCAACAGTCGGGTCACGGCTGCAATGACAAGGAGGTTTGTTGGGTCAGACTTTTCGGAAAGCGGTTCTGCCGGCATCAGCCAATTGGTCAGCCAAAGGGTCAGGCAATCAACGACCAACAGCGTGTGGGCATCGCTGTGCTGCGCAATCGACTCCGCAAGAGCCAGCGGCTCTTCCACGGTGTTCATGCCTGGCACGCGCATGGCGCGGTCAAGCTGATGGCGCGTGATTCGGTCTCGCATCTCGCCATCCCCGGGTCTGGCCGTGGCGATCAGCACAGCGCTGTGGGCAGGTGACAAGGCCAGCCAGTCACGCGCCAACGCTTCGGCCCGGCGTGATTTGCCGCTTTTCTGGCCACCCAGAATCAGTTCACTGCGCGCGAAGTTCATGTGATTAGCCATGTTGCGCATTCCCGCACATGACGATGTGCCCTGCGTCCCGCGAGAAGGCAACGCGCTCAGTCATCGGTCTGTTCCGCCAAGGCGTGCGGGCAAGCGGAGCCGGGTGAGAACAGGCTGGCCGTGGCGGCGGGGCTGGATGCAAACCATGCGTGAAAGTAGCTGGCCCGAATCGGACCCAATTGATAAAGGGCCTCACCCATTTCGGGTGCGGGTTCAGTGCCGGGTCGTGCCGTGCGAATACTGCTCGCCAGTGGCGTCACGCAGGTGGAGTAGTGAAACGTGTGTCCCCGCAGCAAATGCCCATCAAGCAGCAACTGCTGAGGACCCAATGCTGCCAGCCGTTTTTGCATCGTCACGATACCCGGCAACAGGCCCCATTGCGCGTGGCTCTGCCCATCTACGGTGACCAGCTCGTCAAACAGAGCCATCATGCCGCCGCACTCGGCCCATACCGGCTTGTTTCGCGCCGCATGGGCACGCAGACTGTCGCGCATCTGGAGGTTGGCGGCCAGGCGCGCAGCGTGCAGCTCTGGATAACCACCCGGCAACCAGACCGCGTCACAGGCTGGCAGAGCACTGTCCGCCAGCGGCGAGAAGAACACCAACTCGGCACCCAGGGCCCTCAGGCAATCGAGATTGGCGGCGTAGATAAAACAGAATGCAACATCGCGTGCAACGGCGATCGTGCGGCCCGCCAGAGGTTTGAAATCAGGTTGCTGTCCGGAGTCGAGCTCAGTCGTAAACGTCACATCCCAGCGTTTCAGGTCAGTCAATGACATCATGCCAAGCGGGGTTGTGGCGATGGCATCGGCCGCCGCGTCAAGTCGTGCCAGGGCGTCCGTTACCTCGCTGGCCACCGTCAAGCCCAGGTGACGTTCGGGCAGGTTCATTGCGGGGTTACGCATCAGAGCTCCGAGCCAATGTTCGGGCTGACGCATATTTTCTTGCAACATGCCGGCATGGCGCTCACTGGCGACCCGGTTTGCCAATACACCCGCCCATGGCAAGTCTGGTCGGTAATGCTGCAGGCCAAAGGCCAGCGCACCAAACGTGCCGGCCATGGCAGACGCATCAATCACCGCGAGCACTGGCAAGGAGAACCGCTGTGCCAGATCGGCGGCGCTGGGATCGCCGTCGAATAAGCCCATGACGCCTTCCACAAGGATCAGATCGGCCTGCATTGCGGCTGCGGCCAGACGCGCGCGGCAATCTGCCTCACCCGTCATCCACAAGTCCATCTGATGCACCGGAGCACCGCTGGCCAAAGTGTGCCAATAGGGGTCCAGGAAATCTGGGCCGCATTTGAAAACCCGCACGCGATGGCCCTGACGGGTGTGCAAACGTGCCAGGGCTGCCGTCACCGTCGTCTTGCCCTGGCCGGACGCCGGGGCGGCAATCAGCAAGGCGGGACAACAAGCGCTGGCGGACATGAGCCCATCGTTCATAGAAGGCAAGTTCATTGCGGCGCCCACTTGACGCTCGCATAGAACGAGCGGCCCGCCGTAGCGTAGGTACTGGCCAGTTCGTATTGCTTGTCGAGCAGGTTGTCTACTCGCGCGAGCAGACTCCAATCCTTTGACAACTGGATGCGCGCGTTCAGACCGAGCAAGCCGTAGCCAGGTAACACATTGGTGTTGGCAGCATCGTCATAACGCTGGTCGGAGAACTGTGCCTCGACGCCTAGCGTCCATTGGCCAAGCTTTGTGGCCGCAGCCAGCGTGCCATGCCGTTTGGCGCGACGCGCCAGCTGCTTTCTCGTGTCCTGATTGCGCGGATCCTGCAGGTCCAGTGATGCATTCAGGTTCAAGTCGCCAAGATGTTGTGCTGCGGTGAGCGTTATCCCCTCATACTGCGCGTGCGCCGTATTGGCATAGCAGCCATAAGCGGAGGCACAGGGTCCCGGAGCCGAGAACGTAATGAGATTGGAGACCTTGTTGTCAAAGATAACGATGCCGGCGCTGTAGCTGCCCTGCTCATAGCGCAACCCAACTTCCATGTTTCTCGCGCTCTCCGGATCCAGAGTGGAGACACCATAAGCACTGAATCGTTGGTAAAGCGTAGGTGCGCGAAAGGCGGTGGCCATCGAAGCGGTGGCGCGCCAATTTGGATTGAACGCATAGCCATAGGCGGCGCCTGCGGTGTGATGGCCGCCAAACTCGCTGTCTTCATCCTGGCGCACATTGAGTTGCACCGTGTGCTGGCGGTCGCTGAAGCCGTAGCCCAGCGCCACGCCATCTTGTGATCGCCCCTGGTCGATCGGCGCATTTTCAAGATGATCCTGCTTGTGCTCCAGATCGGCCGTGAACAGGTGTTCGCGCTGATGGAATTCGTTGTGCAGCAGAAAGCTGCTCAGGTCGGTGACGGTGAGGTAGGGCGACGGTGCCGTCTGGTAGCGTTCGCGCGACTTGGAAAAGCTCAAGCGGGTACTCCAGGCGTCAGTCCATTGCGCCAGCCAATTCACGCCCTGTGCTTTGAGATTCTCCAGAGACCGGTCGTCCTTGCCCAAGCCGTTGTCGTACTGTGCATTCAGGTCGTTAGAGAGATACGTAGCTTCCAGTCTGTGCGCCTTGTTGATCTGCAAGCCAAGTTTCAGGTTTGCCGCCTGGCTGCGGTAACCGTCGAGGTCAGGGTTCTGGCTCGGTATCGGTCGAGCGTTATAGCCAGAACTCTGTTCATCGGCCAAGCCCAGGGAGAAGTCAAAGGGGCCACTGGCGCCGCTGAAACCGGCATCCAGTTTGCGTGTGCCGTAAGTGCCCACGCCGATGCCGACAAACGGTGCGAAGCCATTGGCCCCGCGCTTGGTGAAGATTTGAATCACGCCACCCAGGGCGTCGGATCCGTACACCGCGGCCGCCGGGCCGCGCAGCACCTCGATGTGATCTATTTGACTCAGTGGTATGGCTTCCCATGGCGCACCGCCAGTGGACTGGGAATCGATGCGCACGCCATCGACATAGACAGCCGTGAAGCGGGATTCGGCACCACGCAAGAACACACCGGTCGTGGTGCCCGGCCCGCCGTTTCGTTGAAATTCGATGCCCGGCAATCGACCCAGTAGGTCGGATAGCCCGGTGGCACCCATGCTTTCGATGCGACTGC
>CAIYGK010000199.1 GCA_903925725.1 uncultured beta proteobacterium
CGGAATGACCTGGGTTTTCAAGCTGCACAAGGCCAAGTAATTCAGGGAGTTTTGGGTGGCGGTGGCGCGTTGACAACAACATGCCACCGCCTTGCGATGGTCGGCGCAGCACCGGTGGGCGCCGAACCTTTTTTACTGCGTCCGAGCGCATCAGTGCCGGACGCACTTGTCATTTGAAGAGGATTTCACATGCTTCCATGCTCATTTTGCCGCCCTGCCTCAAGCCGCTTTCACAAAGCCGGGCGCAGCCTCGCTGCGATGGCTAGCTTGGCGCTGGTCGTTCTTCTGGCAGCACCGCTTGCGCATAGCCAGGATAAAACAGCCTTGCAAAAGATTCAGCAAAGCGGCGTACTGTCGGTTGCCCTGTACAAGGACTTCGCGCCCTTCTCAGACAACGGCAAGGGGATCGATGTTGAGTTGGCGCAGGCGCTGGCCGGCAAACTCGGAGTAAAGATGTCGCCGCTGTGGTTCAGTGCCAGCGACGACGTGGATGGTGACCTGCGCAAGATGGTCTGGAAGGGCACGCCCATCGGCTATGGCCCGGCCGACCTCATGATGCACGTGCCGGCGGACCCGCAGTACATGGCCAAGGTCGATCAGGTGAAGATTTTCGGCGCCTATCACCGTGAGCGCTTTGCCGTAGGCCGGCAACTCGAAGCGCTGCCAACGCTGGAGAATCTGGAGCCGTTCGAAAAACTTTCGCTCGGCGTCGAAGGTGAAAGCATGGGCGCGCTCGTTATGCTGTCCGCCGATGGCGGAAGATACCGCGAAAAACTGAAAATCTTTAAGAGCACCGAAGACGCCATTGTCGCCCTGAAGTCCGGCGCGGTGGCGGCGGTGCTGGGACAACAAGGCGAGTTGGAAAACGGCGTCGGTGCCGATGCCCGCTTCGCCATCGACCTGCCGCCGAATCAGCTTCTGAAGATGCAGCAGTGGCGCATCGGACTGGCTGTCAAGGCTGAAAACATCGAACTGACCAAGGCGCTGGAAACTGCCATGAGTGAGTTGATGGCCGATGGCACGGTGACGCGCATCATGCAAGGCTACGGCCTGAAGCATCGACTGCCATAAGCCCGGCGGCCAAGAGTCCAAGAACGACGCAGCAGTTGACTCGTTTTGGAACACCTGGATGCAGTATCCAACCCATGCACGGTGACAAAGACTGGTTCGTGCAATTGGCACGCCAATTGCAACGCCTGTACATCAACCTTTTTGTATCCACCTGGAGACCCTTCATGAAATTCAAGACATCCATCCTTTGTGGCTGCTTCATGTTCTGTGCGGCAGCACTTTCGTCCATGCACGCAGAGGCACACGGCGATGTCACGCCACAGGCCGTCGACACGCACTCCCTGCCGCCATTGGGCGAAGAACTGCGCACCGAGAACCCTTATCGCGGCCTGCCCGAAGCGATCAAGGTCGGAGTTTCAGCCTACACGCAGAACTGCGCTCGCTGCCATGGCATTGAGGCCGTATCGGGCGGCATGTCACCGGACCTGCGCGAAATGGACAGCGAGTGCCTGGAACAGAAGGATGAAGCCAAGAAGGCCGCCTGCTTCAAGGAGGTTGATAACTATTTCATGGCTACCACCCTGAAGGGCCGGGTGCGCAACGGCGCCGTCTACATGCCACCCTACAAAGGCGTCTTCAACCAGGAAGCGATCTGGGCGATGAAGGCCTATCTGGAGACACGGCGCACTGCGCCCTAAGGACGGCCAACAAGCCCCGCAATGAACCGAAACATTGTCATTGCGAGCGAAGCGTGGCAATCCATGTCTTTGGTATTCCAGCATGGACCGCCACGTCGCTTCGCTCCTCGCAGCGACAAGATGATCGGTGCTTCGCGATGACGACGATTCGCACAGAGCAGCCAACCGGCAGTCGCGCGCTGCTGTGGTTCATGCTGGCCTGTCTGATGTGGCTGGTAGCCGGCAGCAGCGCACTGGCCGGCGTCATGACGCGCGCGGAGTTGAGCAAGCGCTTTGCGGCGCCCTACATCATTGGTGAGAAGGACGCGCAAATGCCGGTCTGGCCGATCTTCGAACCAAACTTTCAGCAAAAGGAAAGCGCCAATCAACTGGTAGGCTATGTTTTTGAATCGGTCGATCTGGCACCGGTGCCGGGATTCTCCGGCGTGCCGATCAATCTGCTCATCGCCATGGACCAGCGCGGCAACTTTCTCGACGTCAGCGTGCTGTCACAGCACGAGCCGGTGTTTGTCGGCGGTCTGGGCGAAGTGCCAATGCATGGCTTCGTCAGTCAGTACAAGGGACTCTCGCTGAAACAGAACATCAAGATTCTGGTCGGCCCGCACGGCCCAAGAACCCTCTCGCCACAAGCGGCCGAACTCGACGGCATCACCCGCGCCACGGCTTCGCTGCGCATCATCAACCAGAGTATTCTCTCTTCGGCACTCAAGGTGGCACGAAAGAAACTCGGTTTTGCCGAAGGTCGCGACCCAGAGTTGATTGCCCGCATCAAACGCGATGTAATGGAATCGCACACGGTCAAGGCCTTGCGCGACGCTGGTCTGATCCAGCACTATGTTCTCAGCAACGCCGATGTTGAAAAGAAATTTGCCGGCGGAAACGGTGCCGGCCTGGACAGTGAGGCGCTGGCCCATCCGCAGGATCCCTTCATCGATCTCTACCTGGCCTATGTTTCCGTTCCCACGATCGGGCGCAACCTCCTGAGTGAGGCTTCATGGAACAAACTGCAGAGCCGGCTCGAGCCAGATGATCACGCCATCCTCGTGATGTCCAAGGGACGTTACAGCGTGACCGGTGAAGACTTCCTGCGCGGCAGCGCGCCGGACCGCATCGTGCTCCGACAGGATCAGTTGCCGATCGAAATGCGCGACCTCAATCTCGATCTGACACTGAAGGAGGAGATCGCTGCCGGCCTGGAGCGCGAGACCCTGTCCGTTTTCAGGATCATCGGGCGCTCCGGCCTGGACCCCTCGCACCCGCTGGACTTGGTGCTGCCGGTGACACGTCTGAAGGGCATGATTTTTCCGGAGCGCATCATTGAGGACTTCAGCATCAGCCTGAGCTTGCCTGAGCGTTTTTACACGGTACCCGAAGGCGACAACAAATCCTGGCAGGGCAGTTGGCGCGAACGCCGCGGCGAAGTTCTGGTTCTGCTGTTCGGCCTAGCGATTCTCTCGATAGCTCTGGTGCTGCAAAAGAAGCTGGTCGCGCAGCAGCGCCGCTTTACGCTGTTCAGAAATGCCTTTTTGCTGTTCACCCTGTTCTTCATCGGCTGGTATGCGCAGGGCCAACTCTCCATCGTCAACCTGACCAGCGTGTTGCAGGCGCTGATGGCGGGACGCAGTCTGAGCTTCTATCTGTACGACCCGATGACGGTGACGCTGACCGTCTTCACCGTCGTCTCGCTGGTGTTCTGGGGGCGCGCAACTTTTTGCGGCTGGCTCTGCCCGTTTGGTGCCTTGCAGGAATTTGTGGCCAGGTTGGGCCGTCTGTTGAAAATCAGACCGCACCGGCTCAAGCCCGAAACCGACCGCCGCCTGAAGCGGATCAAGTACCTGCTGCTGGCTGGCATTGTGCTCAGTGCGGCCCTGTCATCGAACATCACGGATCTGGCCGTCGAACTCGAGCCCTTCAAGACCGCCATCACCCTCAATTTCGTGCGGGACTGGCCTTTTGTCGTCTATGCCTTGGGCTTGCTGCTGGCCAATTTGTTCATCTACAAATTTTTCTGCCGCGTACTTTGCCCGTTCGGCGCCGCTCTGGTGCTGCTCGGTCGCCTGCGCATCCTCAAATGGATTCCCCGGCGCAGCGAGTGCGGCACCTCCTGCCAGACCTGCAACCACCGCTGTCCCTATCAGGCCATCACGCCGGTTGGCGTGGTTCAATACGACGAGTGCTTTCAGTGCATGGACTGCGTCATCATCTATGCCAGCGATGAAAAGTGCGCACCGCTGATGATGGCAAAAAAGCAAGCCAGGGTGGTACCAATCCAAGCGTTGCAAGCGCACTATCGCGAGGTCCAAAAACCATGACAGGACGAATCGTCATTGCGAGAAGCGTAGCGACGCGGCAATCCACGAAGTCCGGAGGCATGGATCGCCACGCTGCGCTCGCGATGACGTTTTCGCCGGGTTCTCGCGATGACGAAGGCTGTCGTCTTGCGCTCCGGAAAGATCAATAAGGACAGCCCGATGCAACGACGTACCCTGCTCTCAGCCTCCCTCGGTTTAGGCGCACTGGCGGGCCTGGCCGGCACCTCGGAGCAGTGGTCGCACTCGGCGCAATCCGGCCCTGAGGCGAATGACGGACTGCTCCTGCACACCGGCTCTGGCCTGGCCTTCGGCACCACCCTGACGATCAAACTGCTGCACACCGACGCATTGGCGGCCCAGGCTGCGATTGCGGACGCTTTGCAAGAGGTGCGCAGAGTCGATGCCCTGATGAGTTTGCAGCAGGAACGCAGTGAGGTCTTTCAACTCAATGCACGCGGCGTCGTGCAAGCACCTGATGCCGATTTGCTGCAGGTACTGGCCTTCGCGCAGCAGTTGTCCCTGCTGACCTCAGGCGCCTTCGACATCACGGTACAGCCCTTGTGGCGCGCCTTCAGCCTGGCCAGTGCGAGCGGCAGGCTGCCGGCGCCAACCGAGATCGCCGCGGCCAAGGCTCTGGTCGACTGGCGCTGCGTAGTTATCGATGCCCAGCAGGTGCGCCTGCGAAAAGCTGGCATGGCGATCA
This sequence comes from uncultured beta proteobacterium, assembly GCA_903925725.1. GTDB lineage: Bacteria > Pseudomonadota > Gammaproteobacteria > Burkholderiales > Burkholderiaceae_C > Rhodoferax. Next base: position 4,725 of record CAIYGK010000199.1, read on the forward strand.
CGCTCAACGGCGTGGCGCAGGGCTACGCCGTCGATCTGGCGCTGGCGTCTCTGCGCCGGCATGGCGTGCAACATGCCCTGCTTGACACCGGCGAGTTCGGCTCCATCGGCAGCAAGGCGCATGATCAACCGTGGCTGCTGGGCGTCGGCCACCCAAGGCAGCACGAGACCCTGTCAGCCACCATAAAAATGGACGGCCGAAAAGTTGCCACCTCAGGGGACTATGAAGCGTTTTTCAGTCCGGACTTGGTTCATCATCACATTTTCGACCCGGCCAGCGGCAACTCACCCCTCGAATTGGCAAGCGCCACGGTGCTTGCGCCCACCGGCATCCTGGCCGACGGTCTTTCCACTGCCTTCATGGTCATGGGAACTGACAGAGCACTGGCACTTGCGTCGCAGATACACGATGTGGACGCCCTGCTGATCGACAAGAACGGCAAGGTCCGAAAAACTTCAAGTTTCCCGGTAGTGCAAACATGAGCATGGCCGGCTGTTGTGCTTTGGGCCGGAATAGACTCCATGTCAATCGGAGATAGAACGTGACACTGAACGTGATTTCAATCTGCAAATCGTTGGGACGGCGCAAGGCGCTCTACGATGTCAGCCTGCAGGTTTCCGCCGGTGAATTCGTGGCTCTGCTCGGCCCGAACGGTGCCGGCAAAACCACGCTGTTTCAAATACTTTCTGGCCTCTTTATTGCCGACCGCGGGCAAGCCCTGATTGACGGCGCGGATATCGGCAAAGCGCCGATTGCGGCGCTGGCCCAACTGGGCATCGTGTTCCAGCAACCGGCACTGGATCTGGACCTCAGCGTGGCTGCCAATTTGCAGTTTCAGGCCGATCTGCACGGCATCGCGCGAGTTGAAGCCCGCCGACGTATCGCCGCCTGCCTGTCACGCTTTGGACTGACCGAGCGCGCGAATGACGCAGCGCGGGTCTTGTCCGGCGGCAACCGGCGCAAGGTGGAACTGGCGCGCGCCCTGCTGACACAGCCCAGGCTGCTACTGATGGACGAAGCCACCGTCGGCATTGACCCGGCTTCGCGCATGCAGATCATTACCGACGTCAAGGCCCTGTGCAAGGAACAGAACATGGCCGTGCTATGGGCCACGCACCTGGTCGATGAGGCCGACGGCGCCGATCGCATTGTGGTGATGGCCAAGGGCCGGGTGCAATTCGATGGACTGGCGGCGCAACTGATGGCCAACCAGCAAAGTGCAAGCTTGACCGACGCCTTCTTGCGTCTGACCAACTAAACCCGAGCGGAGCGTGAATTCATGACGAACAAAATTCCGAGTCGGCGCAGCGCCTGCGCTGTTGTCCTCGCCATCACACTGTCTGTGGGCTTGAGCACGCAGGCGGCGGCCAAGCAAACCGGCGAAGTCTTCATTTCCAGCGAAAAGGACCATGTGATCACGGTACTCGATGGCAAGACCCAGAAGCAGGTCGCCTTGATCAAGGCCTGCAAGCGCCCGCGCCACATGCGCTTGACACAGGACAGCCTGCGTTTGATCGCAGTCTGCGGCGACGACGGCAACGCTGTCGTGATCGATGTCGCGAGCAAGAAAGTCATTGACAAGATCAAGTTGCAGGAAGGCGTGGAAATATTCGATCTGTCGCCCGACGGCAAGAAACTCTACTTTTCCAACGAAGACTCTGCTTCGATCGTGGCAGTCGATCTTGTCAGCAAGAAAGTGATCAAGCAGATCAAGGTCGGCGAAGAACCGGAAGGCGTACTGGTAACGTCTGACGGCAAGACGCTGTACGCGACCTCCGAAGTAGCCAGCCTGGTCCATGTGATCGATCTTGCCAGCGGCAAGATTGTCAAGAATATCGAGGTCGGCAAACGCCCGCGTCGCCTGGCGCTGACGCCCGACGGCAAGGAACTCTGGGTGACCAACGAAATGAGCGCATCGGTCAGCATTCTGCGCACCAGCGACCACACGGTCGTTGAAACCCTGAAGTTCGAAGCCAAGGGCTTCCGCCCCGACGACATCACACCGGTCGGCATGACGCTGTCGGTTGACGGCAAGACCGCCTTCATCGCACTGGGCCGGGCCAACCATGTGGCAGTGGTCGACGTGGCGAGCCGCAAGGTGCGCAGCCTGATTCTGGTCGGCAAGCGTGCCTGGGGCCTGGCCGTCTCACGTGACAACAGCACACTCTATGTCGCTAACGGAATGTCGGATGATGTCTCGGTGGTCGATGTGGCGAGCGGTCGCGCCCTGAAAACAGTCAAGGCCGGCCGAGTTCCGCACAGTGTGGTGATCGATGACTGAGGCGCACGGTTCATTGCTGCGCGGCTGGCGGGCGCTCGCCTGCGCCCTGCTGGGTACTGTCAGTTTTGCAGCAGCGTCGCGCGATCTGACGATCGGTGTTGTCTACGCACCGGAGGATGCCCGTTATGAAGCGAAGCGACTGGAAAAAAGCTATCCCGGTCAGCCGCTGGGCCGTCCGCGTGCCGGGGCTGAAGTGGCGCTGGCGGAATCGGGCTTTCAACTCGCCGGCGCTTCGCTGAAGATCGTATTGCAGGAAGTTCCGTTTGAAAACGTCGCAACAACACGAACGCAGATCCAAGCCATGGTACAAAAAGGTGTGCGCCATTTTCTGCTCGACTTGCCTGGCGCAGACGTGGCCGAGCTGAGCAGGTCCCTGCAGTCGAGCGAGGTCCTGCTGTTCAACGTATCGGCGGGCGATGACAGCCTGCGCCGCGCGGCATGCAGCGCCAACCTGTTTCACACCCTGCCCGACGAATCGATGCTGGCCGACGCAACGGCGCAATTCCTGACCGCGCACAAATGGACCCGCGTGCTGCTGCTCAGCAGCACAGCCGCGTCAGACGCTACGCGCACAGCGGCAGCGCGCCAGGCGATCAAGCGCTACGGTATCAAGCTCAGCGGTGACAAGACCTTCAAACTCTCGAACGACCCGCGCGAACGCGAACTCGGCAATATTGCGCTGCTAACCGCTGGCAGCGACGCCGATGCCGTCTGGGTCGTTGATGCCGATGGCGAATTCGCTCGCGATGTGCCGTACCGCACCAATCTCCCACGCCCAGTGGTCGGCAGCGCCGGCCTGGTAGCCGAGGCCTGGCAAACATCCTGGGAGCGCTATGGCGCGCCACAACTCTCGCGCCGCTTCGCCAAGACAGCGCAGCGCCCGATGGCGAGCGCCGACTGGGCCGCCTGGATGGCGACCAAGGCAATCATCGAGGTCGCCATCAAGTTCCCGGATGCGCGCGAACATCGGCGCGCCTTGCGCAGTCCCGATCTGGTGCTCGATGGCTTCAAAGGCGTACGCCTGTCGTTTCGGCCCTGGGACCAGCAACTGCGCCAACCGCTGTTTCTGGCGCATGGTGGCATCGGTGGCGGCATCGCGGGGGTGGCGCCGTTCGACGGCTTCCTGCACCCCAGCAACAATCTCGATACGCTGGGCGC
>CAIYGK010000200.1 GCA_903925725.1 uncultured beta proteobacterium
CGACGCCTTCCTGCAAGAGGCCAACGACTTGCTGCATGAGCGCTTTGACATCACCCACGTGACACTACAGGTAATGAAAGTGGCTTTCAGCCGGGCTTGTGTTGCGCCGGACCCGCCGCAACATGGGGGCCATGAACACTGATCTGACACCTCCGCCCCGGCTGGCACAAATTTCGGCTGACGCGCTGAACCGGGGATCCTTCTGCCGCACCCTGAATCTGGAGCGACTGGCCCGCCAACTTGAACGCGATCCGAGGCTTGGCGCGGTGCTGCCCGACATGGTGCGTGCGAGACCGCATTTGTTCTCATCCACTGTGGTCTTCCTGTCAATCGAGGTCGCACAGAGAATCAGCACCATCGTCAGCGCCATTGAAAACGTGTTGGCCCTGCCGGGCTACCGCAAGCAGGCGCTGGCACGCGCACCGGTGATCGCGCAACACGCCTTCGGCCCGCTCGGTGCCTGCATGGGCTATGACTTTCATTTGAGCGCCAGCGGACCGCGGCTGATCGAGGTCAACACCAATGCCGGCGGCCTCCTGCTCAATCTGGCGCTGGCTCGGGCCCAGCAATCATGCTGCCGCGAAATGGACTGGGCCTTTGCGCCCAAGCCCTCTGCCGTCGACCTGGAACAGACCCTGTTCGACATGTTCCGCGCGGAGTGGCGCTACCAGCGCGGTGATGCGCCCTGGACCTCGATACTGATTGTTGACGACCAGCCCGACGCGCAGTACCTCGCGCCCGAATTCGAACTGTTCCGCCAATTGTTCGAGCGCTCTAGCGTGCGCGCCGCCGTGGCCGACCCGTCCACGCTGAGCTGGCACGACGGCAAGCTGTGGCACCAGGGCACCGCCGTCGACATGGTTTACAACCGCCTCACCGATTTTTATCTGCAAGAGCCCAGCCATCAGGCCTTGCGCCACGCCTATGAGAGTGGTGCCGTGGTGCTGACGCCGCATCCGCGTGCGCACGCACTGCATGCCGACAAACGCAACCTGATTGCGCTGAGCCAGGACGCATTGCTAACGAGCTGGGGCGTCTCTTCACATGATCGAAAGTTGCTCGCCACGGCGGTCCCCAGAACCCGCCTTGTCACCACTGAGCGCGCTGACGAATTGTGGACACAGCGGCGCCAACTCTTCTTCAAACCGGTAGCTGGTTTTGGCGCCAAAGCGGCGTACCGCGGCGACAAGCTGACGCGCCGCGTCTGGGGCGAGATTCTGGCGGGAGATTTTGTGGCGCAGGCATTGGTACCACCGGCTGAGCGGCTGATCGAAGTCGATGGCGTGCAGACCGACCTGAAGTTCGACCTGCGCGCCTACAGCTACGCAGGCCGGGTGCAGTTGCTCGCAGCACGCATGTACGCCGGCCAGACCACCAACTTCAGAACCCAGGGCGGCGGCTTTGCGCCGGTGATTATTCTGCCCGCTCCGGCGCTGTCATTGCGGGCTTGACCCGCACTCCAGTCATGGCGTAGCACTGGATCCCGGATCAAGTCCGGGATGACAATGGCCGAGTTCGGCATGACAGTGCGCGCTGCCCTGCCAGCTACC
>CAIYGK010000201.1 GCA_903925725.1 uncultured beta proteobacterium
CGCAGCGCCGCCGACGCGGCGTTGGCTGCTGCCAGGTAGGCGGCACCGGTTATAATCAAAACACGGTGGCTGTAGCTCAGTTGGTAGAGTCCAGGATTGTGATTCCTGTTGTCGTGGGTTCGAGCCCCATCAGCCACCCCATTTAATACCGCGCCATCGCTTATTGTGCTGCTATCATTTTTGATTGATACTGGCATTTAAGACAGTCGAAATTTCCCACCGTGGGAAATGGAAGTGCTAATTAGCATTCCTGAATACCTCTTTGTTCCGGTCATAAACGCGCGACGTTGTCTCTTTGTTGGCGTGCAGATCGGGCAATTCGCCGGTATTTCGTTTGTGCTTGCTGGCGTAAAAAGCGCGCAAATCGTGGAACGTAAACCGGGTTTCGCTGGTCAGGATTTTCTGCTTGATCGCTTCAAGTACGCAGCGCTGCCATAGGGTTTTGAAACCCCGGTCTGTGTATTGGGTATTGTTCCGACTCGGAAAGACGAATGAGCAATCCTGCTTCCTGATGGCCTGCAGTCGGTCCAGCAACGATTCAAGCGCAGGACTTATGTTCACGACTTCGACAATCTGTTCGCGCTTTCTGCCGCGCTGCTTGGCGCGAATGGTGCGGATCACCCCGGCTTTTCGGTCAACCTGCGGCCATGTCAAATGAAGGAACTCGCACTTTCTGTTTCCGGCCAGGCTTGCGTATTCTGCGGCCATGCCGACGATGCGGCGCTGCGGTGTCTGGACTGTCAGCCAGTCAAGATATTTCGCCAGCAATGTTTCTGCCGGCGCCTCGGTTCTGGCTTCCAACTGGTGAGGTTCAACCCCGATTGTTGAATTGACGGTACAAACCCCGAGTTTGATTCCATGGCCGAACAGATTGGAAAGCAGGGCTTTTTCGGTGTTGGCGCGTTTGGGTGATGCGGCGCGCTCGATATGCACGTAGCGCGCGACCATGGTGGCATCAATTCGGCTGATCTGCATCTTGCCGAACGTCTTTTCAATCTGCTTCCATGCCTGCCGATAATCGTCCTTGGAACTGTCCACCAGCTTTTTCCATCTGGTTGACGGAGTTTCAGCGTCGGTGTAGCGCTCCCAAACCCATTTGAGCGTACCTTGATCCTTGTTGTTGCCGAGCATGTCCAAGACCTTGCGGATTGCAATTACCCGGTCTTGACCAAGAGCTATCGGCTTTCCGCCGATAGGGTGGTAGCGGTAAGTGCAAGTCTTGCCGTCAGCCCATAGTCGGGCTTCCATTAGTGGGAGCAAACCGAGTGCGCTTTTTCTTTCTCTATTTCTACTCATCGATGGACTCCCCAAGCAGGACCATTTTCCGCTGAAATTGAGGCCTTGTTACCAACGCCTGTTACATCATCATAGTGCGCTCGATTTACTAGGGGCGCTCCATTGGGTTTTCGGTGGACGCGCAGGCCTAACGATTTTAAAAAACGCACTTTTGCTGCTGACTGTATGAGCCCAGCACAGATGGCGTTGATCTCGCTGTCAGTTAGGTCAACCATCATAGAGTTTTGCATTTCATTGCATCCAACAAGATGTCCTGCACTTCGCGTTTGCTCTGCACGCGCTCAATCACCAGTTCATCAACCGTGTCCCTGGCAATAATGTTGTGAACAAATACCGCCCGGTCGTGACCGGCTTGCATCTGCCGGGTCGGGCCGATGCGCTCCAAAATCTGCATGCGTTCTTCAAGATTCCACCAGTGACCGAAATAGACCAGGATGTTTCCGCCATCCTGCAGGTTCAGGCCGTGCCCGGCGGACGCAGGATGTGCGAACAGGATTGCAATCTGACCGGCGTTCCAGCGCCGAATCGTGTCCGGATCTGAATCAAGTACCTGGCCTTGTGGAAATGTGCGCATCAAGCGCACCAGATCGCTCTTGAAGTGGTACGCCACCAGCACGCTCGCACCCGCAGCCTCTTCAACAATGGACTGCAGCGCCTGAAGCTTGGCATCATGGAGTTCCTTCCATTCGGTATTGGACTCCCCCACGTAGGCGGCGCCGTTGGCAATCTGCAAGCACTTGATGGTCCGCGCAGCAGCGCCAAAAGCTTCAACTTCATGGTTCTCGATGCAGGTGAACATCTCTTTTTCCATCTCGGCGTAGTGCTTGCGCGCCTTGGTCGGCAAGTCCACAAAGATGTTGTTCACAATTGGCTCGCGCAGGTCGAACCAGTCCTTGGCATCCACCGTCAGACACAGGTCGCGCAGCTTGTGCTGAATCTCGATCTGCGCATGGGGTAGCGCCACCAGGCCGAAGCCGTTCGGGGCTGTGCGAAACCAGCGTTCCTGAAACGCAGTGAATGTGCGCCCCAGACGCTGTCCGGCATCGAGGTACCACGCTTGCCCCCACAGGTCGCTAAGACCATTGGGACTTGGCGTACCGGTGAGTTGAACGAAACGTTTGATCTTGGTGTGGCTGACCCGGCCCAAGGCCTGAGCCCGTTTGCCGCCCTGACGCAGACGGAAACCCTTGAGCTTGGTGGACTCGTCTGCAACAACGGTGCGGTAGGGCCAGCGATTACCCCAGTAGGAGACCAGCCACTCCAGGTTTTCGTAATTCGTGGTGTGGATCTGGGAGTCGAACTGGATCGCCAGGCGACGGTCGCTCTCGCTGCCCACGATGGGTGTGATGCTCATGGCCTTGAGGTGATCCCACTTGGCTGCCTCTTGTGGCCAGGTGCTTCGGGCAACGCGCAGCGGTGCGAGCACCAGAACCGGGGCGTCGTCAATTAGAGCCAAGGTGTCGATGGCGTCTAGCGTGCTGGTGGTTTTGCCCATGCCCATGCCGGCCCAGATGGCGCAGCGCGGCACGTCCAGGATGTGATCCCGAATCATGGTCTGGTATGGGCGCGGGCAGAACTTCATGCCAGCAAAGCCTCAACGCCTTCAATGCTGTCGATTACCACCACACGCTGCCCCATGGCGCGCATGCGCTCGTGCTCACGCTGCTGATGCGGCTTGGCCTTCTGCCCGGGCGCTTTTAGCTCAACCCAGATTGCGCTCTGAGTCGGCAACATCACCAATCGGTCCGGAGCACCATGGCGACCCAGCCAACTCACTTTTCGGCACTCACCGCCCAGCGCTTTGACGCGCTGGCTCAGGTGACGCTCAATGTCACGTTCATCCATGGCGCGATACCTCCCAGGCCCGGCGCACGGCGTTGGCCAAGCTGTAGCCATTGCGGCGGAACATCAAATAAAGACGAGTAAAAATCATGTGCGTGCCCCTATGTCTTTGAGGATGGTTTGGGCCTCAGCGATGTACCAATCAAAGTCAACATCACTGGGAAATTGTTCTGGCAACTCCATC
>CAIYGK010000202.1 GCA_903925725.1 uncultured beta proteobacterium
GGCGTCCACCCGGGCGACTCGGGCTTGTCGAGTCTGGACTTTCTGCTTGAGGGACGTGCCACCATCGCACCGGAGCGCGGAATTTTTCTAGGAACAAGCTGGCGCATGCACCCCAAGGTGTGCCAGTTCATTTCAGACGCGGTTTATGACGGTCGGCTTCATCCGGAGCCCGGCACGGCCAAACGTGAGTTGACGCTGGGTGCTGACGCCAACCCCGACTTGGCAAAGGCCGGCATCCGCTATCTGCCCATCCGACACGAAGGCTGCTCGCAGTGGAGCCAGGAAGAAGTTGATTGCGTCACGGCCCTGTACAGCGCACTGCTAAAGGAATCCTTTATCGACGACGATGGCGCCACACAGCCGATGACAAGTGAAAACATCCTGATCGTTTCGCCATACAACATGCAGGTGAACAAACTCAAGCTCGCCTTGCCCGATGACGCTCGGGTTGGAACCGTTGACAAGTTTCAGGGGCAGGAAGCAGAAGTCGTGATCGTCTCCATGGCAACTTCCAGTGGCGATGATCTGCCCCGAAACATCGAGTTCCTGTACAGCAAGAATCGACTCAACGTAGCCATCTCCAGAGCCAAGTGCCTGGCCATCATGGTTGCGAACCCGGCGCTCATGAACATTGCCTGCAAGACGCCTGAGCAGATGGCGCTGGTCAACACGCTGTGCTGGGTGGCTGCGTATTCGGACGAGAGTGCAACACGCCCATACTAAACAAAGATCACACATGAATATTAGAGCTTGGCCAAACGCGGACCTGACGCTTAAGGAGACGCAGAATGGCGTGCTAGTCGAGCAAGGGCAGGATTCCTACTTGGCTCGTCACTGGACTCTTTCCACAGATCTGATAGGGATTGTGGACTTAGCGATTGCAAAAGGACTTCCATGCCTGATGCAGAACCGCCACCCGCAGGCCAGCAAACGGGGTACAAAAGGCGATGGCGCTGTCTACTTGTCCTTTGCGAGAAATAATTACGAATATTGGGTTATTACAGTCGATGATCACTCCTCCGCGGCAGGTCGGAAGCCCTGGGGAACGATCAACACAGTTCTAATCAACAAACAGTATCGACACGCTCTTGAAGAGGACTCGGTTCCGCATGCAATTGAGCCCTTCCGCAACGCTAGCAACATCCAAGTTCCAATCGAACATGCCGAAGCCGCTCTCTGTGCTTGTATGAAGTATGTGGAGTCGCACTCGCCTCGCGAAGGCCGTAGCGGACACAGGGGCATCTATCCGGGGTTCCGTGATGAGGCTGATATAGAGCGGTGGCTGATGGAGAATCTTGATCGTGGAATGCCCCTCGGTCGCCACATAGAAATAGTAGATCGCCAAGTTCGCCTTGACTCAGGATCAGGAATAATTGACATCCTCTTGCGAGACACAGCGACAGGTGGCGCTATAGTTTTTGAAGTCAAGCAAGTGCGTGCACAGCCTGAAGATATCACCTCACAACTTCGTCGCTATGTAACAAGCGACTACATTAGACAGCGTTTCGGATCAATCAACGCCGTAGGTTGTCTTGTAGCCGAGAAAATTGAGCGCAGCGTGGTGCAAGTCGTCAACTCATGCGACTTCCCTGCTGCCCCGTTCGAGATTAAATGGTGCGCCAACGGGGAGGTGAACATTAACCTTGTCGCCGGCGCGTGGGCATAACGTTACAGGAGAAGCATCATGTCAGTCCATGTCCGAGCAGAATTAATCGGCGAAAAACTTCACCGCCTTCACATCTTCATTGATGGCGTTGGTATAGGCGAGTATGAAAAGTCGCAGGAAGCAGACATAGATCGTAAGACAGCCGAGATTATTGCGGCAAGGGATCTCCTGCTTGACCTCTACAAGAAACACGGCACCCTTCACGTACGGTGGGACGGGAAGAGTCGCAAGAAGTCAGTGCGGAGTGCAGCCGGAATTGAGGTTGGAATAGTTCCTAAGTCGGCTTGGGGAAAGCCGTCGTGGGAACGATAGAAACCCAATGAATGCACACCCCATGTCAATCGAATCGTTCGTTGAACGGATTCCTACTTCGCTGCTGGCGCGCTCCGGCAAGGTGTTCTATTCTGGTCGTGAGGCGTTCTCCAAGCCATCTGATCTCTATGGCACGTTGTGCCTTCGTGATCCACGTGCGCAGCAGATTCGCGTTGACTGCGTGCTGCATCGCCATACGCGCAACCGACACACCGGGCTTCATGCATTGACGGATCAGTTCTTGTTTGACTTGCGGGTCATACCTGCACCGACCATCACTCTTGTGCCCCACCACCAATCCACTCAATACCTCTGTGCTCTTCTGCATCGCATGTGTCCACGTTGTTCTACATGGA
>CAIYGK010000203.1 GCA_903925725.1 uncultured beta proteobacterium
ATGCGCAGTCACCGAACTGATGAAGCCGATTGCACTTCACGACACACGTCCAAATACGAATCCACTATCTGGCTCCATCGGTACTGATTGCGTAGTTCATTGAGCTTAACTGCGTCGATCAAACCAGCACCCTCGCACCGCAATAACTTGATCAAGTCGTCCACCTCGACGAAATATGATCCAGCGTCGGCCAACGTCGCTCTGTTAAAGACGCAGTCGAAAGCAAGTATTATTTTGGTATGGAACATGGCCTCAACCAAAGAGGGATTGGTACCACCGACGCTATGCCCATGGATGTATCCCACAGCGGCGGCGCGCACTGCGGCCAAATCGCCTAGATCGTACATAGGGTCTAGCAGGGTCAACGATCGCGAGTCAGAGTAGCGCGCCTTGAGAGTTTTCCCATAGCTACTGGCGGCCCAATTACCAATGAAGACCAGCGGAATATTTGCAGTAGCACAGGCAGCGAGAATCAAATGGCAGTTGTTTTCGGGCTCAATGCGAGCAATGGTAAGGTAATAATCTTGTGCAAGCGTCGCAGACGTCTTGGCGGCGACGACGGTGTGATCACCACCGTAGGCGATCAATCGGGGTTCGATTCGATGGAGCTTGCGGGCGAGGTCCACTAGCGCGGGGTTGTCGGCAATCACCTGGTGGGAAAAACGAGCTGCAAAAACCTCGAGCCCGCGCAGCAGTGCACGTGCACCGCGCCCGAATTTGTCACGACGCCATTCCATCCCGTCGATATTGGTGACTACCCGCATCCTAGGCCGCAGTAGTCGCACGAAAGGAAGGAACCAGGCACCTGAATAGCCGAGAACCAACAAGGTATCCACCTTGGCAATCAGCGCTGCGTGTGCCATGGCCAGCATGTCATGAACCATGCTGGCCGGGCCATTTGCCCGAAGCGGCAGCAGGATGCGCTGATGCCCTTCGAATCGCTCGCCCCCATTTAGCTCCGGATATGCGGTGCGCTGGCAATAAATGACGAGTTGATGAAATTCGGGTTTGATCCCCTTGGCCAACTGTTCAGCCAAGGTTTCGAAACCGCCGTATCGCGCAGGCACGCCCACCGTCCCTATGATAGCGATCTTCAAAATGCTGGCTGGCGCGCAGTATGGGATCTCACTGCAACCAGTAAAAAGAGGAATGTTCGCACTATTGGTCTTATTGCAGCCGCCGGGCGGCCAACTAACTGAGAATAAATTGCATTTCAGCGCGCACGGCTGCAAGAAGTAAAGTGGGCGTAAAACGCTTCGACGTTTCCCCTGCAGCCGCGCTCATCCTTGCATAGGTATCAGCGTCATTATGCATGCTTCTAAGTAATTTTGCAATGTGGTGAAGGTCTGCCTCGTTAACTAGGAAGCCATTACGGCCATTCTCAATGTACTCCTTGGGAGCACCAACGTCAGGTGCGATCACCGGTACGCCAAAGGCCATCGCCTCGATCAGCGTTAGGCCGAAGGTCTCCACCCAGCCCTCCCGCTTGGTGAGGGACAGTATGACATCTATATCGATCAGTATTTCCGCCACTTCCCTGACACTGAAATACAACACCAAATTGCTAGGGACATCAGTGGCGGGAATCTTTTCGTAGAACGCGTCAGACCGTCCATTGATGACCAAGACGAAGCGGAACTCGGGACAAATGGAAGCCAGTCGAATGAACTCAAAATAGCCCTTATGCCAAATCAGGCTGCAAATCAGTCCAACCGTGAAGGGCCTTGTTTTCTTGGTCACCGATAGTTTGGCAATTGCTCCATCTAATATTCTCTGATCAATGCAGGGGTAGGTAATGCAAGACGGCAGTTTGGGGAACTGCGCCTCCAGCGCAGTCTCTACATATTCGGAAACGTAAACCAGCCTGCCGGCCCAACGCCGCACAAAAGCGGTGAGAATACGCTTGTGCAGTCGCTGGCTAACCATGGTTTCATGAATATGGCAAACCGTCTTCGCACCCTTAAGGCGAGCAGCTAGCAGATGAGGCGCAGTAAGCAGCGTGTTGCAATGAACGATGTCGCAACGTTTAGTCAGGCGTAGCACCAACACAAATGTGCGCACGTGCCAAACAAGCAAGTGCAAGCCCCACATCGCCCGATTACTGTGCTTTTCGTAAGGGATGATTTTGTGCTTGAGTCTGTCTGTACGAATGAAGCCATCGGTACCACCGGTGATCACGAAGCAATCACAGCCAAGTTTACGATAACAGTCGATCTTCCCATTGATGGTCCTGGGAGAACCACTGAAATCATTCAGTAAATGAATGAAAATATGCATGCTATCGTTTTCCAATGACTTTCGCGGGGATGCCGCCTATGATGGATCTGGCCGGAAAAGACTGAGTTACAACCGCACCAGCGGCAATTATCGAGCCATCACCGATGATGACTCCATC
>CAIYGK010000204.1 GCA_903925725.1 uncultured beta proteobacterium
CAAGAACAAGAAAACCATGCCCGAGAAGATGCTGATCAAGAAATTTGATCCAAAAGCTCGCAAGCACGTTGACTACAAGGAAATGAAACTGAAGTAATTCAGCATTCCCGATAAAGCCGGCGTCAAGCCGGCTTTTTTTTGCCTCTTTTTGTGATGGAGTAGCACCAGGCAGCTGGAGTAACATGCTGGCGCAATGGGCTCGAAATTTTTCAAGTTGCACTCGCTCAAGACCAGGGTAACCCTGTTTACGCTGGGCAGCTTTCTGCTCATCCTCTGGCTGTTGACTCTCTATGTCAGCCAGTTGATGAAACAGGACATGCAAGGTCTGGTAGGCAGACAACAGTTCTCGACGGTTTCCATCGTCGCGGCGGATCTCAATGATGAAGTGCTATCCCGCATGGAAGCGCTTGATTCCGTTGCCACATCGCTTGCGTCAAAGCTGACAGTCAGCGCGGCAGAACTTCAGAAGGCGCTTGAAAGTCCACCGGTGTTTCACCGCCTGTTCAACGCGGGAAGCTTTGTCGTTGGCATGGACGGAACAGCCATTGCCTCCTTCCCGACTTCGGCAGGTCGCGTGGGCGTGAATTACATGGACCGGGATCATGTGGTTGCCGCGCTGAAGGAGGGCAAAGCGTCCGTCGGCAAGCCTATGCTCGGCAAGGTAGTGAACACGCCCGTTATCGTGATGGTCGTGCCCATTCGTGATCCCCAGGGCAAGGTAATCGGAGCCTTGAATGGCGTGACCGACTTGAGCATGCCCAATTTTCTGGACCGGATTTCCAAGGCTGCTCTTGGCAAAACCAGCAATTTCACTGTGGTCTCGTCGCGGTACCGGATTTCTGTTGCTTCGTCCGACAAGAAACGGGTATTGCTGGTGCTTCCCCCGCCTGGAGTCAACACCTACCTTGATAGAAATATTGCGGGCTACGAGGGCTACGACATCGTGGTCAACACGTTTGGCGAGCAGGAAATTGCATCCATCAAGAGGATTCCTGCGGCGCAGTGGTATCTGTATGCCGGACTGTCCACCGAGGAAGCATTTGCCCCGGTTCGCACCATGCAACGACGCATGTTACTGGCCGCCATCCTCCTGACCATGCTGGCGGGAGGTCTTACCTGGTGGATTTTGAATCGTCAGCTCGCACCGATGTTTGACACGGCGAATAAGCTGGCCCACATGACGGAGTCCAACGAGACGCGGCTGCCCCTGCCCATCTCCCGGCCGGACGAAGTTGGCGAACTGATTGGCGGCTTCAATCAACTGCTGTTCAAGTTGCAGCAGCACAGATCAGCGCTGGAGCGGAGCGAAGAAAGCCTCTCGATCACACTGAACTCGATCGGCGACGCCGTCATCGCTACCGACCCTGCCGGGCGCGTGACGAGAATGAATCCCGCGGCTGAAAGGTTGACCGGCTGGCCGCTGGCCGACGCTCTGGGTCGCGCACTGGCGGAAGTATTTTCCATTGTCGATGCCGCTACCCGCGAGACACTAGCCGACCCCGTGCGACGGGTGATGGCACACGGTCAGGTGGTCGGTCTTGCGAACCACACAGTGCTACTGGCAAGGGACGGTCTGGACTATCAGATTGCCGACAGTGCCGCCCCCATTCGCAGTGCCAATGGCGAAATCGTTGGTGTGGTGCTGGTGTTCAGTGACGTGACGGACAGATACCGCGCTCAGGCGGCGCTGCAAAGCAGCGAACAACGCTACCGGTCCCTGCTGGACAACCTCTCGTCCGGCGTCGTGGTTCACAATCCTGACACTTCGATCCTGCTTTCCAATGCAATGGCCGCCATCGTTCTCGGGTTGACCCAAGACCAGATGCTGGGCAAGACCGCCCCAGACCCGGACTGGTGCTTTCTTAACGGCGACGGAACCCCCATGCAATTGAAGGATTACCCCGTCAATCGCGTGATTGCCTCAGGTGAGCGTTTGCAAGCCTATGTCGTCGGGGTACGCCACCCTGATCGCGCCGAGCCTAGCTGGGTGCTTTGCAATGCCTATCCGATGAATGATGATGAGGGCAAACTCCTTCAAGTGGTTGTCACGTTCGCCGGCATCACGGAACTCAAGCAGGCCGAGCTTGAAATCAGAAGTCTCAACAGCACCCTCGAAGAACGGGTGCGCCAACGGACTTCAGAGCTTGAAACCACCAATTTATTGCTCTCGATCGCCAAGTTCCAGGCCGAATCCGCCAACGTCGCCAAGAGTGCGTTCCTGGCCAATATGAGCCACGAGATTCGCACGCCGATGAA
>CAIYGK010000205.1 GCA_903925725.1 uncultured beta proteobacterium
ATGCTGCAACGCGCTGCCAAACAGCTCGGCACCGAAGTGGCGCGCCGTGCCATGCAACTCGCCACCTTGCTGGAGCCCTTGCTGATTGTTGCGATGGGGCTGGCGGTCATGCTGATCGTGCTGGCCGTCCTGTTGCCCATCATCCAGCTCAACCAACTGGTTAAATGAGGTTGGGCGCATGACGCTGCTGGGCACGCGTTTTGAGGTTGACGCTGTCATCGTGGATCTGGATGGCACCATGGTCGATACCTTGGGCGACTTTGTCGTGGCACTTAATCTGATGCTGGCTGATCTGCCAGCGCTCTATCGGAGCCATCAGGTCGATCGAGCAACCGTGGCACGCCTGGTGGGCAAAGGGTCAGAGCATTTGTTGACCAGTGTTCTGGCCTTGGCAGGCGCACCGGTCAGTGATCTGGAAACTGTTTACGCGCAGGCATGGCCGAGCTACCAGCGGCATTACCTTGCCATCAACGGCCAACACTCTACGGTCTACCCTGGCGTCATCCCGGGATTGCTGAGACTTCGGGCGCAAGGCCTGAAGCTCGCGTGCCTGACCAACAAGCCGACTGCCTTGGCCCTGCCGCTGCTCAGGGCCAAGGGATTGGCGCACTTCTTTGAACTGAGTTTTGGTGGTGATGCCTTCGAGCGCAAAAAACCAGATCCGCTGCCGCTGCTGAGAACCTGTCAGGCACTCGGCAGTTTGCCGCAGCGTACCTTGATGATCGGCGACTCCAGCAACGACGCCCAGGCAGCGCGCGCCGCGAAGTGCCCGGTGCTGCTGGTCACTTACGGCTACAACCATGGGGAACCGATCCGGGACGTGGATGCCGATGCCTTCGTTGATTCCCTTGACGGTCTGGTACCCAGCTGAGTCGCAACCGACGCAGGTTTGATACACTGCGCGCATGTTCATTCACCGCATCTGGATCACGGGTTGTAGCGACCGGGGAGCATGGCCCTGGCGTACGCAACAAGGTTTGTCGGGTCGTACCTGACAGCGTCTGTTTGCCTGTTGATTGAACTGCAGCCGGTCTGGCTGCGAGCTGAGCCCGTTACGTGCCAATGGCTCCGCCTTGATTGAAAGATGCCACCCGTGATCTCTGAACTTGAATTCAAAAGCCTGAGTGCCCAAGGCTTTAACCGCATTCCCTTGCTGGCCGAGGCCTTTGCCGATCTGGAAACGCCGCTCTCCTTGTACCTGAAACTGGCACATTCGAAAGACGGCGGCAAGCACAGCTTCCTGCTCGAATCGGTGGTGGGTGGCGAGCGCTTTGGTCGCTACAGTTTTATTGGTCTGCCGGCCCGCACCTTGTTGCGCTCAATGGGCTTTGGCGCCGATACCCGTACCGAGGTGGTCACCGATGGTGTCGTCGTGGAAACGTCGCTTGCCAATCCACTCGATTTCATCGCGGACTATCAGAAGCGCTTTAAGGTCGCTCTGCGGCCGGGGTTGCCACGTTTTTGTGGGGGTTTGGCTGGCTATTTTGGCTACGACACGGTGCGCTATATCGAGAAGAAACTGCAGGCCACCTGTCCACCGGACACGCTGGGTTGCCCCGACATTCTGCTGCTGCAGTGCGAAGAACTCGCTGTGATTGACAACCTGTCGGGCAAGCTTTATCTGATTGTTTATGCCGACCCGACCCGCTCCGAAGCGTATGCCAACGCCAAGAAGCGCCTGCGTGAGCTCAAGGAACAACTCAAGTACTCGGTCAGCGCGCCACTGGTCAGACCAACCCAGAGCTATCCGGCCGAGCATGAATTTGCCAAGACCGACTACATCGCAGCGGTGGAGCGGGCCAAGGAACTGATCGCCGGCGGCGACTTCATGCAGGTGCAGGTGGGCCAGCGCATCAAGAAGCGCTATACCGAGTCGCCGCTGAGCCTGTACCGGGCACTGCGTTCGCTCAACCCCAGCCCCTACATGTATTACTACCATTTCGGGGATTTCCACGTTGTCGGTGCCTCACCCGAAATCCTGGTGCGGCAGGAGCAGATCGCTGCTGATGGGCAGACCGAACAGAAGATCACCATTCGGCCCCTGGCCGGCACCCGACCCAGAGGCGCTACAGCGGAAAAGGACAAGGCAGCCGAAGTTGAACTGGTCGGCGACCCGAAGGAGCGCGCGGAGCACGTGATGCTGATTGATTTGGCGCGCAACGACCTCGGTCGCATTGCCAAAACCGGCAGTGTCAAGGTAACCGAGGCCTTTTGCGTTGAACGCTACAGCCATGTGATGCACATCGTGAGCAACGTGGAAGGCACGTTAAAGGATGGTATGACCAGCATGGACGTGCTCAGGGCCACTTTTCCGGCCGGCACCCTCACAGGCGCCCCCAAGGTGCACGCGATGGAACTGATTGATCGGCTGGAGCCGAGCAAGCGTGGGCTGTACGGCGGTGCCTGTGGCTATCTGAGCTACGCTGGCGATATGGACGTAGCGATCGCCATCCGCACCGGTATTGTCAAGGATCAGACCCTGTACGTACAGGCCGCTGCCGGCGTGGTGGCCGATTCGGTGCCGGAACTGGAATGGCGCGAGACCGAAGCCAAGGCGCGGGCGCTGCTCAGGGCCAGTGAGCTGGTGGAAGAAGGACTGGAGTAAGCCATGAGTTCAAAAATCAAGCTCATGATGGTCGACAACTACGACAGTTTTACCTACAACATTGTCCAGTACTTCGGCGAGCTCGGGGCTGAGGTAGAAGTCTTTCGCAACGATGAAATTACTCTTGATGAAATCGATGGGCGGCTGCGGGCGGGGCAGCTTGATCGGCTGGTGATCTCGCCTGGACCGTGCGCACCAGCGCAGGCCGGCATTTCGGTGGCTGCGATTCAGCGCTTTGCCGGCCAGTTGCCGATACTGGGTGTGTGTCTGGGGCATCAGGCAATTGGCGCTGCGTTCGGCGCGAAAATTGTGCGCGCACAGCAGCTGATGCATGGCAAGACCAGTGTCATCAGCACAACGCAGGACGGTGTGTTTGCCGGGCTGCCGGCGCAGTTCACTGTCAACCGCTATCACTCACTGGCGATTGAGCGTCAGAGTTGTCCGCCCTGCCTGAAGGTGACGGCCTGGACGGATGACGGCGAGATCATGGCCGTGAGACATGCCACACTGGCTGTCGAGGGCGTACAGTTTCACCCGGAAAGCATATTGACCGAGCATGGGCATGCGATGTTGAAGAATTTTCTCCTATGCAAGTAGACCTGCGCAGCGATACCGTGACGCGGCCGACGCCGGGCATGCGCGAAGCGATGATGGCCGCCCCGCTGGGTGACGATGTGTACGCTGATGATCCGAGCGTGAACGCGCTGCAGGACAAGATCGCGGATCTGCTCGGCTTTGAAGGCGCTTTGTTTATGCCGACCGGCACGCAAAGCAACTTGTGCGCGATTCTGGCGCACTGTCAGCGCGGCGACGAGTACATCGTGGGCCAGATGGCGCATTGCTACCGCTGGGAAGGTGGTGGTGCAGCGGTCTTTGGCAGTGTCCAGCCCCAGCCTTTGAGTCATCAGATCGACGGTACCTTGTCGCTGGAGGAAATAGAAGCCGCCGTCAAGCCTGATGATGCGCACTATGCGCGAACCCGTTTGCTGGCGCTGGAAAACACCTTTGGCGGTAAGTTGTTGCCAATGGACTATGTGCGGCAAGCTACCGCCCTGGCGCGAGACAAAGGCTTGACCCGGCATCTGGATGGTGCGCGCCTGTTCAATGCAGCGGTAGCACAGGCGGAAACAGGCTGTGACAATCCGGGCGCCGGCGGGCCGCCCCAAGGCGAGCGTGGGGGCAACATCCTTGCTGAAGCGCGCCGCATTGCGCAGTGCTTTGACAGCGTTTCTGTCTGCTTCAGCAAGGGCCTGGGTGCGCCAGCCGGATCCGCCCTGTGCGGTAGCCGCGAGTTGCTCTCGCGGGCTCACCGGATTCGCAAAATGGCGGGCGGCGGCATGCGTCAAGCCGGCTTACTGGCCGCCGCAGCGTCCTACGCGCTGGATCACCATGTGGTGCGTCTGGCGCAAGACCATGCACTGGCCCGGCGGCTGGCTGAAGGTCTGACTGGCATCGATGGCCTGGTGGTCGAGCCGCCGCAGTCCAATATGGTCTTTGTTGAACTGGTGGGGCCAGCCAGAGCCAGAGCAGCCGGGTTGCTTCCCTTTCTTGCGGCGCGCGGTGTGTTGACCAGTGGCTTGTATCGGCTGCGTTTTGTGACCCATCTGGACGTCGATGCGGCCGGCATTGAGCACGCGCTGAGCGCCATGCGCGATTTCTTTGCCGTCTGAGATCCACCACCGGTACCGAATTGTTTTATAGAGAAGACCATGCACAACACCAACAAAATCAATCCGCAGGAAGCCCTGCTGCGCACCATCGAGCACAGGGAAATTTTCCACGACGAAATGCTGCACATCGTGCGCAGAATCATGAGCGGCGAGTTATCTCCTGTCATGATGGCCGCGCTGATCACCGGGCTGCGCGTCAAGAAGGAAACGATTGGCGAAATCACCGCTGCTGCCGAGGTCATGCGCGAGTTTTCGACCAAGGTGCATGTGGCGGACAAAACACATCTGGTGGACATCGTGGGCACCGGTGGCGACGGCTCGAACACCTTCAACATTTCCACCTGTTCCATGTTTGTCGCGGCCGCAGCGGGAGCCAAGGTGAGCAAGCACGGTGGGCGAGGGGTCAGCAGCAAGAGCGGCAGCGCCGATGTAATGGAGTCCCTGGGAATCAACATCCAGCTTTCGCCGCAGGATATTGCGCGATGCATTGAGCAGGTGGGCGTCGGGTTCATGTTTGCGCCAAACCATCATCCGGCCATGAAGAATGTCGCACCGGTGCGCAAAGAACTGGGCATCAAGACCATCTTCAACTTGCTGGGGCCGCTGACCAACCCGGCTGGCGCCCCCAATATATTGATGGGCGTGTTCCATCCTGATCTGGTTGGTATTCAGGTGCGGGCACTTCAGCGCCTGGGTGCCGAGCACGCAGTGGTTGTGTATGGCAAGGACGGCATGGATGAAGTCAGTCTGGGCGCCGCCACTCTGGTCGGTGAGCTACATCATGGCGAGATCACGGAATATGAAATACACCCGGAGGATTTCGGCATGCTGATGGCCAGCAATCGTGCGCTCAAAGTCGAAACCGCTGAGCAGTCCAAGGCCATGTTACTGGGGGTGCTGGACAATTTGCCGGGCGCTGCGAAAGACATTGTGGTCCTGAACGCGGGCGTTGCCCTCTATGCCGCCAACGTGGTCGAATCTATGGCTGAGGGTATATCCCGGGCCAGGGCCGCGATTGAATCCGGCGCTGCCAGAACCAAGTTGTCACAATTGATTGAATTCTCCGAGCAAGTCAAAGGCGACACAAAATGACAGACATCCTGAGTCAGATCGTTGCGGTCAAGCGACAGGAGGTCGCAGAGTCCCTGAAGCGCAAGTCGCTGGTGGCGATGCGGGCTGATGCCGAGTCGCGGGTCCTGACGCGCGATTTTCTGGCAGCGATGCGGGCCAGGATCAGCGCCGGCAAGCCAGCGGTGATTGCCGAAATCAAAAAGGCCAGTCCGTCCAAAGGTCTATTGCGGGAAGATTTTGTTGCCGCCGATATCGCTCAAAGCTACGCGGAAAATGGCGCCGCCTGTTTGTCGGTTCTCACTGACAAACAGTTTTTTCAGGGCGGCACCGACTATTTGAAGCAGGCCCGGGCCTCCTGTCCGCTACCGGTGCTACGCAAGGATTTCATGGTCGACATCTACCAGGTTTACGAGTCACGGGCCATGGGTGCGGACGCTGTGCTACTGATTGCGGCGATTCTGGATGATGGGCAATTGAGGGATTTTGAGGCGGCGGCGCACAGCCTGGACATGGCGGTGCTGGTGGAGGTGCACGAC
>CAIYGK010000206.1 GCA_903925725.1 uncultured beta proteobacterium
GCTCCGAGCTTTGAAGAAGACGAGGTGACGCAGTGACTGAATTGGCAGGCAGCGCCGCAGTCGCTGAAGCCACCAGCGACGAGGCTTTTCTCTCGACGCCATTTGTGCAGCAGCTGATCAAGCAACTGCGCGCGCAGGATACCCACGGCACCTGGGACAGCAAGAGCGACCTGCAACTGCTCAAGCCCTACCTCCACACAGCTGAAGAGCGGCGAGCCTTGCCGATCCTGGGCGACCCGGACCCTGAGACCCTGTGGCATCTGGAAATTTTCTACAACGCGATAGCGGTAGCAATCGAGCGCGAAACCGGGCAGATGGTGTCTCCGATGATGAAGATGAGTCACGAAGGGTTTGGCCGCATGGTCCTGATCGCTGGTCGACTGGTGGTGGTCAACAAGCAGTTGCGCGATGTGCATCGCTTTGGTTTTCCGTCTCTGGCAAAGCTGGCTGAGGCTGGCAACAAGTTTCTGGAGGAGGCGATTGGGATGATTCGCAGCTACCCCGCGGTTGCGCAATATGGAGCCTGAACATGACAGCTGATACGGAAGAACTCAAAACCCGCTTGAGGAAACTCAATGCACGTGCCACGCAAGCCAAAATGGATCTGCATGATCTATCTGAGGAATTGCCAGTCAACTGGGAAAAGATTCTGGAAGTGGCCCAGCGATGCCACGAAGCGCATGCGACGCTGATGGACGCGCGCAAGACGGCAGCCGCCTTATGAGTACGACATTTGCCATCACGTTGCCTAGCGGTGAGGTATGGACACCCACCTTCGTCGATTCATTGGACCAGGAAAAATGCATCGGCTGCGGCCGTTGCTTCAAAGTTTGCCCGCGCGGTGTGCTGCAACTGGTCGGTCTTACTGCGGACGGTGACTACGTCCAGGTGGATGAGGGCGACGAGGACGATGACGAGGAATACGAAAAGAAAGTCATGACCATTGCACACAAGGAACTGTGCATCGGTTGTACCGCCTGTTCCCGAATCTGTCCAAAGAAGTGTTACACCCACTCCGCCGCCGCAATTTGACTTGCCTGCACCGCACGATCTGACGTCGAAGTATCAGTCGGTAGTTTGATGCGAATTACAAGAAATTCCGGACAAACGAAAGCACAACCAGTCAGCGAAGGAATTGTGACACCAAGAGGTGTGCCCTGATACAGTCATTCGTCGATACCCGCTTCTGGTCTTGGCGGGGTCTCAATTTGACGAAGTCATCGCCACATTACCGACCATCGGCCGGTTGATATCAACGCCCGGTTTGGAGGAGCATTTCAGCCCTGCCCGTAATAAGCCCCCGGACCATGCTTGCGGAAGAAGTGCTTTTCCAGCAACCGTTGCGGCATCGCCGGCAAGCTGCCATCCATCTGCAGCGTGAGCAGCGCCATGCGCGCCACCACCTCCAGCACGGCCGCGTTGTGTACGGCGGCGGCGGCATCCGCGCCCCACGCGAAGGGGCCGTGATTGGCCACCAGCACCGCCGGCATCCGGGTTGGCGTGAGGCCGCGCTCACGCAGGCAGTCAATGATGGCAACGCCCGTCTGCGCTTCGTAGTGCCCGTCAATCTGCTGCTCGGTCAGTTGCTGCGTGCAAGGAATCTCGCCGAAGAAATAGTCCGCATGGGTGGTTCCCAGTGCCGGGATGCCGCGACAGGCCTGCGCCCACGCGGTGGCCCAGGTCGAGTGCGTATGAACAATGCCGCCCAGTTCCGGAAAAGCACGATAAAGCTCCAGATGGGTCGGAGCATCGGATGAGGGTTTCAACTTTCCTTCCAACACCGCACCGGTGGCATCGAGCACCACCATGTCGCCTTCGGTCATGCGCTCGTAGGGCACCCCGCTGGGTTTGATCACGATGGCGCCGCTGGCAGCGTCGCGACCGCTGACGTTGCCCCAGGTAAAGTCAACCAGACCCAGTCCGGGCAGTTCCAGGTTCGCCTCCAGCACCTGCTTCTTAAGCGATTCAAGCATGGGCGTAGCCTCCCTGTCTCATACGCTCGCCCACCCACTTGCGGGCCTGCGCTATCTCGGCCAGCGGGTCAACCGCTTTCTCGGTCCACATCTCGACCAAAAAGGGGCCGGCGTAACCCAGTCCGTGCAGTGTCCTGAAGCAGTGAACAAAGTCCACCGTGCCTTCGCCGAACGGCACATCGCGGAAAGCACCCGGAAAATTGAGTCCCACCGGTTTCGTTTCCTTGACATGGACACCGACGATATGGTGAATGCCCGCCGCCAGTTCCCGCGCCACATCGTTGCCCCAGGCAGTCAGATTGCCCAGATCGGGGTAGACCTTGAACCAGGGCGAGGGCAATTGCTCTTTCAGCACCAGGTACTTTGAAATGGAGTTGAGAAAAGGCGTGTCCATGATTTCCAGGGCCAGCATGACCTGGTGCTGCGCCGCCACGTCGAGCGCACGCGCCATGCCTTCGATGTAGCGCTGCCTGGAATCCATCGTAGTGGGTTCGTAGTAAACGTCATAGCCGGCCAGTTGAATGACGCGGATACCGGTGTCGCAGGCAAAGCGGATCGCCTTTTCCATGAACCCGGCAGCCTGTTGACGGATGGCAGGGTCGGCGCTGCCGAAAGGGATCTTGCGGTGGCCGGAAAGGCACATGGAGGGCACAGGAACGCCACTTTCGCGCGAGGCCTGAAAGAAGGCGAGACGCTCCTTGAGCGTCCAGTCGAGTCGCGCCATGCGCTCGGGTGTTTCATCGACCGAGATTTCCAGAAAATCGTAGCCGGCGCTGCTTGCCGCCTCGAATTTTCCGGCCCAGCTCAGGTCCCTGGGAAGCGCTTTTTCGTAGATGCCGACGGGGTTGTTCATGAATCGTTTTCCCTCTGGCAAATTGTACGTTAGCACCAGTTCAGCTAAAGTCGGGGCATGGACATCCAACAAGTGGTTGCGGACACGGAGCGCGCTTTCGCCAGGACCATGGCGGAGCGTGATCACGCCGCCTTTGTCCGCTTTGTCTCGGAGGAAGCGGTGTTTTTTTCCGGCACCAAGGTATTGCGTGGCAAACAGCAGGTGGCCGACGCCTGGAAGCCTTATTACCAGGGGCCGACGGCGCCGTTCTCGTGGCAACCGGAACACGTCGAGGTGCTTCAGTCCGGTGCGCTGGCCCTGAGTTCAGGCCCGGTGCGCGACGCACAGGGCAAACTGATTGCCACCTTCAGCTCGGTCTGGCGCATGGAGGCACCCGGCGTCTGGCGCATTGTGTTCGACAAGGGCAACGCGGTCTGCGACTGCGCAAAGCCTTGACCTGAACAAGAAACATCTGCATGGATTTCAAGCCACTTGTCACGCTGCTGGCCATCGTCAACCCGCTGGCCATCGTGCCCTTCTTCATTCATTACACGCAGGACTTCTCGCGCGAGCAGCGACGCCGCACAATCTGGATTTCGTCCTTCAGCTGCTTTGTCGTGATCGCCGTCAGTGCACTGATGGGCCTGCACATCCTGGACTTCTTTGGCATCTCGCTGGCCAGTTTTCAGGTCGGAGGTGGCATGCTGCTGCTGACTTCGTCACTGGCCATGCTCAACGCACAACCCGCCGAAGCAAAATCGAACGCAGAAGAAATGCACGATGCCGCAGCCCGCGCCAGCATCGCCGTGGTGCCGCTCACGATTCCGCTGCTGACCGGACCGGCCACCATGTCCACTGTGGTTATTTATGCCGACAAGGCAAAGACTTTCTGGCAGCTGAGCACACTGGTCGGGTACGGCGTCGTCATCGCGCTGGCCACCGCCCTGTGCTTCTCGCTGGCGCAGCCGATTGCGCGCGGCCTGGGCAAGACCGGCATCAACGTCATGACGCGCCTGATGGGTTTGATTCTGGCGGCCCTCGCCGTCGAGGTGATGTCCGACGGCCTGATCAAGCTGTTCCCGGCCCTGGGTAGGTAAGCTCGGGACTGCAGTCAAAGCTCAGCGGTTCTGCGAGCCGCGGTGCGCCCAGCCGGTGGTGTGCTTCTCGATCCGGGCAAACAGTTCATACATCAGCATCGCCATCGCGCCGACCACCAGCAAACCGGCAAACGCCAGGCCCATCTGCATCGCGGAGCCAGCCGAGATCAGGAGGTAGCCAATGCCTTCGTTGGCGGCAGTCATCTCCGACACCGTAGTGCCGACAAAGGCGAGTGTGATCGCCACCTTGAGCGAGCCATAAAAGTAAGGCATGGAGCGCGGCAGGCCGACCTTGACCAGCACGTCCCAGCGCTTGGCGCCGAGCACCCGCAGCACGTCTTCCAGTTCAGGCTCCAGCGTGGCCAGACCGGTGGCGATGTTGACCATGATCGGGAAGAAACTGATCAGGAACGCAGTAAGGATGGCCGGGCCGGCGCCAATGCCAAACCAGACCACCAGAATCGGCACAAAGGCCGCCTTGGGCAGCGCGTTGAAGCCGGTCATCAGAGGATAGACAGCGGCATAGGCCAGGCGCGAGCTTCCGATCACGAAGC
>CAIYGK010000207.1 GCA_903925725.1 uncultured beta proteobacterium
ATAGCGGTCACCTTTTTTCACGGCCGTGGTCTTGATCTTGGTGGTGTCGGTGCCCGTGCTCGGCTCGGTCACGCCCATCGACTGCAGGCGCCATTCACCTGATGCAATCTTGGGCAGATACAGTTCTTTCTGTGCCTGGGAGCCGTGGCGCAGCAGTGTTCCCATGTTGTACATCTGGCCGTGGCAAGCGCCCGAATTGCCGCCGCTGCGATTGATTTCCTCCATGATCACCGAGGCCTCGGTCAGGCCCAGGCCGGAGCCGCCGTACTCCTGCGGAATCAGGGCGGCCATCCAGCCCGCCTTGGTCAGGGCATCGACAAACTGGTCCGGGTAGGCGCGCTGCTCGTCAATCTTGCGGTGGTACTCATCGGGAAATTCGGCGCAGAGTGCGCGCACGGCGTCGCGGATATCCTGGTAGTTGTCGGGGCTGTTGTGCATGGCTAAGATTTTCGTAAAAAGTGATGACGGGTCTTGGAGTGTCAGGCGGCTAGAGCTCAATCGATTTCGGCGCTGGCTTGCATCGTGAGCCAGCCTTCGTGATCTTCGGCCCACAGGCGCACGGATTTGCCGTCAGCCGAGGGCTGCGCGTTGAGGTGAAACGGGTGCAGATCAAGCGTCGGTCGCACCGCTTTGAACTGAAAGCGTGTGACCTTGGCGGCAGGCAGTTCGCTGCGCAGCAAGTCCAGCAGCATCGTCGCCAGCAGCGGTCCATGCACAACCAGACCGGCGTAGCCCTCCACTTCGGTTACGTAGCGGCGGTCGTAATGGATGCGGTGTCCATTGAAAGTCAGTGCGGAATAGCGAAACAGCAGCACGGGGTCGGGAGTGACCTCGCGCCGCCAGCGCGCGTTCCGTTCGGCGGCGATCGGGGCCACAACCGGATCCCCGGTCTGAGCCGCCGCCCGGTAAACAAGGTCCTGCTGTTCCGTCAGCGCCAGCCCCAGGGTGTTGCTGATTTCGTGGTTGACGCGTACAAACAACAGGTCTCCGCTGCGGCCGGCCTTATGGGTGACCGACTCGATGCGCGAAACACGCTGCACTGCGTCGCCCACTTGCAATGGGTTGTGCGCGAGCCAATGCAGATTGCTGCCAGCCCACATGCGGCGCGGCAAGGGCACCGGAGGAAGAAAGCCGCCTCGCTTGGGATGGCCATCAGGACCAATCTCACGCTGGCTCTGGCACGCCAGGAAGTACAGCCAGTGCCAGAGCGGTGGCAGCGAACCTTGGGTCGACGCCGTGGAAGCATCACGGTCCAGTGTCGCCGCCAGAGCGTTGACCGGAAAAGCGCTGATGTGGTCGTCCACCGTCTGTGTCCGGCCCTGCCAGCTTTGCAGATGGAGGAGCTGGTCCTTGTCGATCGTGCGAATGACCGAGGCGTCTGAAATGTCCATGGGTCGTATCCTCGCTGCGATGGGTCGATGGCGCAATCTGTGTTTTCAAAACGGCGCCTTTCACAATTCGGAAGTCACCCGTCGCGCTTGCATCCGGTGGCCGGGTTGATCCCCGCTCACCATCACTTTCAACGTGGCGAATACCACCCTTCGCAATCACAAATGGCGTCGCAGGCGCGTAACTGGCATTCTTCGGCGCACTGAAACAAGATCGGAGCAATGAATATGGCTGGAATGATTGCAGGCAAGGTCGTCGTCGTCACCGGCGCCGGTGGAGGAATCGGGCGCGACATTGCGCTGGCGCTGGCAGCCGAAGGCGCTCGCGTGGTGGTCAACGACATCGGGACCTCGACCACTGGCGAAGGCCAGGACACTGGCCCCGCGCAAAGTGTCGTCAATGAAATCCGTGCTGCTGGCGGCGAGGCGGTCGCCAACAACGACAGCGTTGCAGATGCTGCGCCTGCCGCGCGCATCGTCCAGTGCGCGCTCGACCATTTCGGCCGCGTCGACGGCGTGGTCAATAACGCCGGCATCCTGCGCGACCGCTTCTTCCACAAGATGAGCCTTGACGAATGGGACGCTGTGATCAAGGTCCATCTGTATGGAAGTTACTACGTCAGCCGGGCTGCCGCCAACCATTTCAAGGAACAGGGCAGTGGCGTCTTCGTGCACATGACGTCGACCTCGGGCCTGATAGGCAACCTGGGCCAGGCCAACTACAGCGCCGCGAAACTGGGTCTGGTAGCGCTGTCCAAGAGCATCGCGCTGGACATGCAGAAATTCGGCGTCCGCTCCAATTGCATCGCACCCTTTGCCTGGAGCCGCATGAGTGGTTCCATTCCGACCGATACACCGGAACAGCAGGCGCGTGTGGAAAAGATCAAACAGATGACGCCCAACAAGATCGCACCACTGGCGGTTTACCTCTTGAGTGACGGTGCGGCCGATGTCAACGCCCAGGTCTTCGCCGTGCGCAACAACGAAATCTTCCTGATGAGTCAGCCGCGCCCGCTGCGCTCCGTGCATCGCGGCGAGGGCTGGACGCCGCAGAATATCGCTGACCACGGCATGCCCGCGCTCAAGGCCTCGTTCGTGCCACTGGATCGCTCGGCGGATGTCTTCAGCTGGGATCCGGTGTAGGCAAAGCGGCGTCCCCGATGACGATCAACTACCAGCAGCTCAAAGCCCGCGTCTTCCCTGACGTGCGTCAGACCTACAGCGCGCGTGACAGCATGTTGTATGCGCTCAGTCTGGGGCTTGGAAGCGATCCGCTCGACCCGCGCGCGCTGCCCTTCGTCTACGAAGGCACAGCGGGCGGCCTGCGCGTTCTGCCCACCATGGCGGCCGTATTGGGTTACCCCGGCTTCTGGGCCAAAGAGGCTGACAGCGGCATCGACTGGGTCCGTCTGGTGCATGGAGAACAGAGTCTGATCGTGCACAAGCCACTGCCCGCCACCATGACGCTGATCGGCAGGAACCGCATCGCCGATCTGATCGACAAGGGCGAGGGCAAGGGTGCCATCGTGGTGGTCGAGCGCCGCCTTGAGGACACATCGGGCCTGCTTTACGCCACGCTGCGTCAGGTGATTTTCTGCCGCGGTGACGGTGGCTTCAGTGCGCGCAGCGGTGGTCAGCCCAGCGACCCGCCGCTCACGCCACTGGCGGCCACACCCGAGCACCGCGCGCCTGATCTGATCGATGACCAGGCGATCCGGCCTGAAGCGGCCCTGCTTTACCGGCTGCTTGCCGACGACAATCCCCTGCACGCCGATCCGGCGGTGGCACGCGCCGCCGGTTTCGAGCGGCCGATACTGCATGGACTCGCCACCTACGGCCTGGCCGCACGTGCGCTGATCCGGCAGTGCGCCGCTGACGATCCGACCCGGCTGCGTCGGCTCGATGTCCGCTTCGCCGCCCCGGTGTTTCCGGGCGAGACCTTGCGCACTGAAATCTGGCGCGACGGATCGGGCCTGAAGTTTCGTGCCCGCGTGCTGGAGCGCGACCGTATCGTGCTCAGCCATGGTCACGCCGATATAGACTGAGCAGTCGACCCACGCTGAGGAAACACCCATGTCCGAACCCACCGTCCTGCTCGTCATCCGCGATGGCGTAGCCGAGATCACGTTGAACCGACCCCAGCAGCGCAACGCGCTGAGTTTGCAGATGCGCGAAGAACTGGCGCAGGTCATCGCCCGGGTGCGCGACGACGCGGCGGTGCACGCAGTGATCCTGAGCGGCGCGCAAGAGACGTTCTGCTCCGGCGGCGATCTGGCGCAGATGCTGGACCCGACACAAAACGGACTCGCATGGCGCGACCGGATACGACGCCTGCACCGCTGGTTTCCTGAGCTCGTCAATCTGGAAAAGCCAGTTATCGCTGCGGTCGATGGCGCCGCCTTCGGTGCCGGTCTGAGCCTGGCGCTGGCGGCCGACTTTGTGCTGGCAACGCCACGTGCTTCGTTCTGCGCCGTTTTCGGACGTCTCGGACTTATTCCCGACTTGGGCGCGATGCAACTGTTGCCCCGCATCGTGGGTCAGCAACGGGCCAAGGAACTCGTGTTTTCCGCGCGCCGCTTTGACGCCGCAGAGGCGCACGCTTTGGGCATCGTCTATCGCGTGCTGGCGCCCGCCGAGCTGATGGGAGAAGCCCGTGCGTTGGCCGCACGCTTCAATGACGCCTCCACCGCCGCCCTCGGCATGGCCAAGTCCATCATGAATCAGGCCTTCCATCTCGATGCTCACGCCATGGCTGAATTCGAGGCGTACGCCCAGACCGTGTGTCGCTCCACCGAGTACCACCAGCAGGCGGTCGAGCGCTTCAAGACCAAGCAGCCCTCACGCTTTGACTGGGAACGTGAATGAGCGAGGCCCCGTCCGGCCCGGACCTGTCGCGCTGGATCCGTGACGGAGACACCGTGACCTGGGGGCAGGCCATGGCCGAGCCGCTGACGCTCACGCGCGCGCTGGTCGCGCAACGGCGACAGCTGGGCCGCTTGCGGGTGTTTGTTGGCATCGGCGCCTCCGACACGCTGCGGCCTGAACACAGCGACAGTTTCGACTTCATTGGCTATGGCGCCAGCGGCAGCCATCGCGCGCTGGCGAGGGCAAATGTGCTCGACATCCTGCCCTGCCACTACTCGCAGCTGCCCACTCTGATGCGCAGCGGCGCCTTGCGTATCGACGTGCTATTGCTGCAGGTCTCGCCACCCGATGCGAATGGCGGCCACAGTCTGGGTATGGCACACGAGTACCTGCTGGCAGCGCTGGAAGTGGCACGGGTGGTGATCGCCGAGGTGAATCCCGATGTGCCATGGGTCAGCGGCGAGCGCACGCTGCTGGCGCAGGACTTTGACTTGCTGATCCCTGCCGCCTTTGCGCCGATTGACGCCGCCACGCCACGCCCAGGTGCTGCCGAGCAGTCCATTGCCGAACGCGTGGCCGCGCTGGTGGAGGACGGCGCCACCCTTCAGCTCGGCATAGGCAACGTGCCCGAGGCGGTGCTCGCAGCGCTACGTGACCGACACGACCTCGGTCTGCACAGCGGCTCTGTGGGGGACGGCATCGTCGGCCTGAGCGAGTCCGGTGCGCTGACCAACGCGCGCAAGACCATCGACCGTGGCGTCTCGGTTGCGGGCGTACTGATGGGCAGCTCGCGCCTGCGCGCGTGGGCACACCACAACCCGGCGCTACAGATGCGTGGCACCGACTACACCCACAACCCGGATGTACTGGCGTCCATCGACCGGTTGGTGGCGATCAACTCCGCCATCGAGGTCGATCTGACCGGGCAGGTCAACGCCGAAGTGGCCGCGGGTGCCTATGTTGGCGCGGTCGGTGGCGCCATGGACTTTCTGCGCGGTGCGGCACGCAGCCGTGGCGGACTGCCGATTGTTGCGCTCCCTTCCACCGTCGGCCAGGGCGCCAGCAGCCGGATTGTCGCGGCGCTGTCCGGGCCGGTGAGTACGCCACGCGCCGATGCGGGCCTGATCATTACCGAGCACGGCGTGGCGGATTTACGCGGCCAATCGCTGGCCGCGAGGGTGCGGCGCATGCTGGCCATCGCGGCTCCCGAACACCGCGAAGCGCTGGAACGTCACGCCCATGAACTGTCGCACCACTAGGGTTCGACCTTCCGATACTTAACTTTCTTCCACACACTTCTCAAGGACACGCCCATGCGCCGAGCCGCCATTGTTTCACCCCTTCGCACCCCTGTCGGCACCTTTGGCGGAAGCCTGCGGCCGGTGCCGGTCGAGGAACTCGCCGCTGTCACCATCCGCGCCCTGCTCGAGCGCACAGCCATCGATCCAATGCGCATCGACGATGTCGTCTTCGCGCAGTCCTATGCCAGCAGCGAAACACCCTGCGTTGGCCGCTGGGCCGCGCTACAGGCAGGGCTTCCGGTGCAGGTGCCGGGTATGCAGCTTGACCGCCGCTGCGGCGGCGGCCTGCAGTCGGTCGTCACGGCTGCCATGATGGTGCAAAGCGGGGCCGCCGACGTGGTGATTGCCGGTGGTGTCGAGAGCATGAGCAACATTGAGTACTACAGCACCGACATGCGCTGGGGCGCCCGCTCGGGCAGCGTCACGCTGCACGACCGGCTGGAGCGGGGCCGCGAGCGATCACAGCCGGCGGCGCGTTTCGGTGTCATCTCGGGCATGATTGAAACCGCTGAAAACCTCGCTCGCGACCATGGCATCAGCCGGGAGGAAGCCGACGCTTTTGCAGTACGCAGCCACCAGCGCGCCGCCGCCGCCTGGCGCGAAGGTCGCTTTGACGCCGAGGTGGTTCCCGTCACCGTCCCGCAGAAAAAGGGCGAGCCCAGGATTTTCGCGCGCGATGAAGGCTTCCGTGAAGATGTCACGCTTGAGGGTTTGGCCAAACTGCGTCCCTTGCTCAAGGGCGGCACGGTCACCGCCGGCAATGCCAGCCAGCAAAACGACGCGGCAGCGGTCTGCCTGGTTGTTGCCGAAGACAAACTGCACGAACTGGGTCTGACCCCGATGGGAACCCTTGTTGGCTGGGCGGCGGCCGGCTGCGAGCCATCCCACATGGGGATTGGACCGGTACCTGCGGTGCAGAAAGTGCTGGGCCGGCTCAATCTTTCTCTGGACCAGATGGACCTGGTTGAGCTCAACGAGGCCTTTGCCTGTCAGGTGCTGGCGGTGCTCAAGGGTTGGAACTGGAACGATCCGGAAAAACTCAACGTCAACGGTTCGGGCATCTCGCTGGGTCACCCCATCGGCGCCACCGGGGTGCGCGTGCTGGCCACGCTCTTGCATGAACTGCAGCGGCGCGGTGGCCGCTACGGACTGGAGACCATGTGCATTGGCGGCGGACAGGGTATAGCTGCCGTGTTTGAGCGCGCTTAAGCCCAGCTTCATCAAATGAAGATTCCGTGTTTGCACGTGTGGTGCCAAGATTGAGGCGCGAGGCAGACATTGCCATTATTCAAGAACCAAGTTCAGGAGACGACAAAATGAAATTCATTCACTTCTACCGCCGCGCCGCGATCCTGGGCGTCATGGCAATGGTGGCATGCGCTGTTTCGGCGCAACAAAACATCAAGACGATTCGACTCATGGTGGGCTATTCGGCGGGCGGTCCGGTTGACCAGGCCGCACGCCTGCTGGCTCAGCCACTGGGAAAAGAGCTGGGCGCCAGCATCATCGTCGAAAACAAGACCGGCGCCAACGCCACACTGGCCGGCGACGCTGTAGCCAAAGCCAAGCCCGACGGCAGCATGCTGTGGTTTGCGGCGAGCCCGACCGTCACTATCAGTCCCAACGTCATGCGAAAAATGCCGTTCGATCCGGCCAAGGACCTGACGCCCGTGGCGCCGGTATTAAGTTACTACAACGTACTGGTCATCAACAAGGACCTGCCGTTCCAGAGTGTCAAGAATCTGGTTGACTTCGCCAAAGCCAATCCGGGGAAGCTCACTTATGGGTCGGCAGGAACGGGGGGGTCGAACCATCTGTCCGGCGAACTGTTCGCTGACCGCACCGGTACCAAGCTCAACCACATACCGTACAAGGGCAATGCTCCGGCCATGACCGATGTCATTGGTGGAACCTTGACCATGATGTTTGACATCGTTGGCAGCGCGCGCCCCTTTATTTCCGGCGGCAAGGTGCGGGTCCTGGCCGTCACTTCGCCGCAGCGCAACCCTTCGCTGCCCAATGTGCCGACCATGGCCGAGTCCGGCCTGCCCGGTCTGGCCGGTTTTGACGTCGGCGGCTGGTACGGCGTCTATGCCCCACCCGGTGCACCTGAAGCACTCGTGGCGCGCTACAACCAGGCCATGAACAAGGTTCTGGCCCAAGCCGATGTGAAAGAAAAACTGCTGGAGATGGGGTACGAGTTGTGGTCGGGCACGCCCAAGCTGCTGGCTGATCGTGGCAGCAAGGAGCGCGCGATGTGGGCCACCGTGACCAAAGGCATCGAGATCGAATGAACCGGTCGTCAAAGCGCATCCACGACCTATTCGACCGCTGGCTCAGGGATGAGCCCAGCCGTGTATTCCTGCATCTGCCAGACAGGACACTGAGCTTTGCCCAGATGGGCCGCCTGGTCGACCAGGTCGAAGCTGAAATGCGCGCTGACGGCGTGCTCCCCGGTGACCGCGTGCTGATGGTGGCCGAAAACTGTCCCGAGCACGCAGCCCTGGTTCTGGCCTGCAGCCGCATCGGCGCCTGGTCCTGTGGCGTCAACGCACGTATGGCGAGTGCAGAAGTGGCGGCCTTCCTGGACAAGGCCGATCCTCGCATCACTTACTTCACGAGCGAGGTTTCTACCGCTGCTGCCTCCCATGCGCTACGCAGCCAGGCACAGCCTTCGGTGCTCAAGGGCTTGGCGCGCAGCCCGGTGCGGCCGCAGGCGCTGGCAGAGCCGCAACCGCTGGCAAGTCAGGTGGCGGCGGTCATCTTCACTTCGGGCACCACGGGTGCGTCCAAGGGCGTGCTGATGACACACGAGGGTGTGCTGCATTTTGCCCGCGTCTCGGCGGAGTCACGCGGGCTCGGCCCGCTGGATCGCGCCTACGCCTACCTGCCGATGACGCATATTTTTGGCCTGGGAACCGTGCTCATGGCATCAATGTACGCTGGCGCCAGTCTGGTGATGCGTACGCATTTCGATCCGGCCGACCTGCTTGATGCCTTGGCCCACCACAAGGTCTCGCAGCTACAGGGTCCGCCAACCCTGTTTGCGCGTTTACTTGCTCACCTCCAGCAGTCAGGCGTTGCCCACCCTGATGCGCCCGAGTTGAGGTACATCTACACCGGCGCCGGACCCCTGGACCTGGTTCTGAAAAAACGTGTTGAAGCCGTCTTTCGCCTGCCGCTGCATCACGGCTACGGGCTGTCGGAATATGCCGGTTCGGTCCATCTCACACGCAAGGAAGAATGGCGTGACGACACGTCTGCCGGTTACTGCGTCGAGGGCGCCGACCTGCGCATCTTCGACCCGAGCAACGGGAGAGAACTTGGCGTTGGCGAGCGCGGCGAAATCTGGATGCGCGGCACGGGCTTGATGCCGGGCTACTTCCGTGATCCAGTGGTCAGTGCCGAAGTGATGCGCGAGGGTGGCTGGTACGCCAGCGGCGACCTCGGTGAGCTGCATGCGGACGGTGCGCTGTTCGTCGTCGGACGGCTCAAGGAAATGATCATCCGCTCAGGCTTCAACGTCTACCCGGGCGAAGTCGAGGCCGCTCTCAATGCCTTTCCCGCGGTGCAGCGCTCCGCGGTGGTGGGACGGCCGGCAGAGGATGGCAACGAAGACATCATCGCCTATGTCGAACTGCGGCCGGGAGCCCAGCTGGACTCCAGCGCACTTCGCGCCCATCTCGGGGAGAAGCTGTCGCCCTACAAGCGGCCATCGCAGGTGTGCCCGATCCCGACACTGCCTGAAACGGGCAGCGGAAAGATCCTCAAGCGCCAGTTGCTAGAGATGTATCCACCGCTGCCATGACCGCACCTGTTCGCCTCAATCCGGCAGGCCGGAGCGCACAACGCAGCTACCAGGATGAACTCGATCACGGCCGGTTCCGGATTCAGTGCTGTGGCGCCTGCGGGCACAACAACTTTCCTCCGCGCGAGCTCTGTCCCGGCTGCGGCTCGCCCGATTTGAAATGGCTGCAACCCAGTGGCGGTGGTTCGGTCTATGCCGTGACAACAGTACGGCGCAAGCAGGAGGCCGGCGGCGACTACAACGTTTCACTGATCGACCTCGACGAGGGCGTGCGCATGATGAGTCGGGTCGAGGGCGTGGCGCCGTCGGACGTGCGCATCGGAATACGCGTGCGTGCCAGGATCCTGCAACAGGCCGGAGGCGCGCTGGTGGTATTCGATCCACTGGAGGAGCCCGCGCCATGACCGCGGTGATAGCTGCTGACTGGCACACGTTGCGGGGCAGCGCGGTAATCGCCGGTGCAGCTACCTTCGGCTGTGGCGAGGCCCCTGGCTTTGACGACATGGCACTACTGGCACGCGCCGCCCAGGCAGCGGTCGCCGATGCAGGACTGACGATGCGCGACATCGACGGCCTGTGCACGGCAAGTTCGGTAGCAACGATGTGGCCGATGCCGGTGATCGAGCACCTGGGCTTGAATCCGCGCTACATCGATGGCACCATGCTCGGCGGATCGAGCTTCATCGCACACCTGCTGCCAGCCATGCGTGCGCTCCAGGCTGGCCAGTGCAATGCGGTACTGATCTGCTACGGCAGCGCGCAGCGCACGGCGGCCTTTGGTCGCAAGGAGATCGTTGCGGCGCGCCGCTTTCTTGATCCGCAACCGTTCGAATATCCGTACGAGCCTATGCTGCCGGTGTCAGCCTACGCGCTGGCAGCCTCGCGCCACATGCACGAGTTTGGCACCACACGGCGTCAGTTGGCGGAAGTGGCGCTGGCGGCGCGCGCCTGGGCCCGGCTCAACCCGGAAGCCTTCATGCGCGACCCGCTCACGCTCGACGAGGTGCTGGCCGCGCGCATGGTCTCTGATCCCTTGAGCGTACGCGATTGCTGCCTGGTCACCGATGGCGCTGGCGCCATCGTGCTGGTGCGCTCCGAGCGCGCACGCGACTTGCCCCGGCCAGCGGTCCATGTGCTGGGAACGGCCACCGCCGTCTGGCACCGGCAAATCTCGACCATGCACGATCTGACCGTGACCGCCGCGCGCCAGTCAGGCGCCCAGGCCTATGCCATGGCCGGGCTGCAGGCGCGCGACATCGACCTGATCGAGTTGTATGACGCCTTCACCATCAACACACTGCTATTCCTGGAAGACCTGGGCTTCTGCGCCAAAGGCGAAGGCGGGGCCTTTGTCGAAGGCGGAGCAATTGCGCCCGGTGGGCGGCTGCCGGTCAACACCAATGGTGGCGGTCTGTCCTGCGTGCACCCTGGCATGTACGGCATCTTTGCACTGATCGAAGCGGTGCGCCAGTTGCGCGGCGAGGCCGGTGAGCGCCAGGTGCAGGGTGCGCAAACGGCCATGGCGCACGCCAACGGAGGCACTCTTTCCAGCCAGGCTACGGCGATTCTGGGCACAGCCGCAACGGTCTGACAACACCAACATTCAGCACAAGGAAGCATGACATGATCCGCGATCCCGAAATTCTTGACGCACTGCTCGACAGCGTCAGTCGATTTGTGCGCGAACGCCTGGTTCCGGCGGAGCACGAGGTCAGCGAGACCGACGAAATCCCGCCAAAAATCGTCGAAGAGATGCGACAGCTGGGCCTGTTTGGCCTGACGATTCCCGAGGAATTCGGCGGCTTGGGTCTCACGATGGAAGAGGAGGTGCGGGTCCTGTTTGAACTTTGCAAGACCTCGCCGGCATTCCGCTCCATCATTGGGACCACGGTCGGCATTGGTTCGCAGGGCATTCTGATGGACGGTACGCCCGAACAGAAAGCAGAGTACCTGCCGCGTCTGGCCACCGGCGAGTTGATGGCGTCGTTTGCTTTGACCGAACCGGACGCCGGTTCCGATGCAGCCTCGCTTCGCACCACGGCCATCCTGAACGGTGACCACTACGTCGTCAACGGCACCAAGCGCTTCATCACGAATGCGCCGCACGCCGGCATCTTCACGCTGATGGCGCGCACCAACCCGGCAGACAAGGGGGCCAGCGGGGTCTCCTCATTCATCGTCGACGCCAAATCCCCCGGAATTATTCTGGGCAAGAACGACAAGAAGATGGGCCAGCGCGGTGCCCATACCTGCGACGTAATCTTCGAAGACTGCCGCGTGCCGGCCGCCAACCTGATCGGTCATACGGAGGGCCGTGGCTTCAAGACCGCGATGAAGGTACTGGACAAGGGACGCATCCACATCGCCGCCGTGTGTGTGGGTGTGGCGCAGCGCATTCTCGACGATGCATTGCGCTATGCGATGGAGCGCAAGCAGTTTGGCCAGGCCATAGCCGAGTTCCAGCTCATCCAGGCGATGCTGGCCGACAGCCAGACCGAGCTCTATGCCGCACAGTGCATGGTGGTTGATGCTGCGCAGCGTCGCGACGACGGTGAAAACGTCTCGACCCAGGCCTCGTGCTGCAAGCTGTTTGCCTCCGAGATGGTTGGCCGCGTGGCCGACCGGGCGGTGCAGATCCTGGGCGGTGCCGGTTATCTGGCCGACTACGGCATCGAGCGTTTCTACCGCGACGTGCGTCTGTTCCGCCTGTATGAGGGCACGACACAGATCCAGCAGATCATCATCGCGCGCAATATGGTGCGCGGCGCACGGCCGTGAGCCGCCCTGACGATCTCTTACCGTGCGGTTAACCTTCTGTCAGTCTTCCGGCGTTCTTCGCTAAATTGTCCCTGACTGCTTTCAATGAACAACCTGAATCTAGTAAGAGGCCTGGTCCTGATGGCCGTAGCCCTGGTTTTTGGCCTGGGATCGCTTAATTACCAGCTAGGACAATTCAGCCGAGCCGGCCCGGGGATGTTTCCCCTGATGGTCAGCAGCATGGTGTTCCTGATCGGCCTGATCACCGTGGTGCGTTCGCGCTATGTCAAAGCCGAGCCCCTGAGTTACAACATGAAGAACATCTCCCTGGTGCTGCTGGGCCTGTTCGGGTTTGCGGTGATCTCCACGCACCTCAACATGATTCTGGGAATCATCTTCCTGGTCTATTGCGCTTCCTTTGCCGGCACCGTGCCGTACTCGATTGCGCGCAACGCCAAGATCTCGGCTGGCCTGATAGCCATTGCCTTTGCGTTTCAAAAACTTCTTGGCCTGCAACTGCCCCTGATTTGATGGACATCCTTCATAACCTCGCGTTTGGGTTCGAGCATGCACTGACCATGCAAAACCTGATGTACTGCGCCATCGGCTGCGTGGTGGGCACTCTCATCGGACTGCTGCCCGGGCTGGGCCCGCTGTCCACCATCAGCTTGCTGCTGCCCCTGACCTACTCCATTCCCACCACCGGCTCGCTCATCATGCTCTCCGGGATCTACTACGGCGCCCAGTACGGCGACTCCGTCAGTGCCATTACCATGAAGATCCCGCATGCCAGCAGCATCGTGGCATGTATTGACGGCTACCAGATGACGCTCAAGGGCAAGACTGGTCTGGCCTTGTTCACTGCGGGTATTTCCAGCTTCATTGGCGGCACCGTGGCCATTGTGGTTCTGGCAACGGCGGCCCCAGCCCTGGGCGAGGTGGCCTTCCTGTTTGGTCCGGCCGACTACTGCGCCCTCATGCTGTTTGGTTTTGTCTGCGTGAGCTTTGTCACCACCGGCAGCCTGCTCAATGGCCTGGCCATGGCCATGGTAGGCGTGCTGCTTGGCACCATAGGCACAGACGTGAACAGCGGTGTTCAGCGCTTTACGATGGATCTGCCCTTTCTGGCTGACGGCATAGGATTGATCAGCATCGCCCTGGGTTGCTTCGGCATTGCCGAGATTGTGAAGAACCTCGACAGCGGCAGCCAACTCACGCCCTTTAACGGCAAGATCAAGCTGATGCCGACCTGGCCGGAGTTCAAGCGCATCATCCCGAGCGCCTTGCGCGGCAGTGTGATTGGCTCCTTCCTGGGTATCCTGCCTGGTGGTGGCCCGACCATCGCCCAGTTTGCGGCTTACGCCATCGACAAGCGTTTCAGCAAGTTCAAGGACGAGATCGGCCACGGCGCCATTGAAGGCGTGGCCGGACAAGCTGCAGCCGACGAAGCGGCAGCGCGTACCAGCTTTATTCCTCTCATGGCCATCGGCATTCCTGAGAACGCGGTGATGGCGCTCATGATGGGTGCTTTCATCATCAAGGGCATCCAGCCCGGACCCAACATGATTGCCGGTCATCCCGAGTTGTTCTGGGGACTGGTGGCCAGCATGTGGGTGGGCAACTGCTTTCTGGTGATCCTGAACGTGCCTCTGGTGCGCTACTGGCTCTCGGTCTTCAAGATTCCCTTCAGTGTGCTGTTTCCGTCGATTCTGTTTTTCTGCTGCGTTGGCACCTACAGTATCAATAACAACCTTGA
>CAIYGK010000208.1 GCA_903925725.1 uncultured beta proteobacterium
AAACGATAGGCATCGAGCACCGCCGCATCAGCATTCAATTTGGGGGGGGGCTTTCTGATGGCGGGACGTTGTCCGTTGAAGCGGATCGGCAAGCCCAGCAGGGTCATGGCCGACTTAGGGACCTGCTGCACGATGCCGACAGCCTGTGTTTGCGGGTGCTCCAACGCCTGCGCAATCGTCTGGACCGGTGCGACAGGCACACCCACAGCTTCAAGTCGCTTGATCCATTCGGCGCATGAATACGCTTGCATCAAAGGTTCAATCAGCGAATAGAGCGCATCGCGATTGGCAACTCGCGCAGGGTTATCCATGAAACGCGCATCAGTGCACCATTCCGCGTGTCCTACTGCGGTTGCGAAACGCTGAAAGATTTCATTGTTGCCGGCAGCAACGACCAGATCACCATCAGCAGTCGTGTAGGCGCGATACGGAACGATGGCGGCTGCGCCCGATCCATGGCGGACGGGAATCTCGCCACTGCACTGATAGTGCGCAGCGCCTGTTGACATCCACGACAGTGCTGTTTCGAAAAGCGAAACCTCCACTTCGCAGCCTTCACCTGTCGCAAGGCGTCTGTACAGTGCCGCCACAATGGCCGTAGC
This sequence comes from uncultured beta proteobacterium, assembly GCA_903925725.1. Classification (GTDB taxonomy): domain Bacteria; phylum Pseudomonadota; class Gammaproteobacteria; order Burkholderiales; family Burkholderiaceae_C; genus Rhodoferax. The sequence continues at coordinate 603 of CAIYGK010000208.1, forward strand.
GGCCCACATACCGGTGCCAATATCGACGACCGAGTAGCCTGTTCGCACGGGTGGACGGCCTTCTTCGCCAGTGACGCTCATAAGGCCAGCGAACGCCTGCATCAGCGGGTCATAGCCGGGCCTTTGTGAGAGAGGACCTCCACTGCCAAAGGCGCCCAAGTCGCACCAAATTAAGGAAGGCTTGAGTGCGCGCAGTCGTTCAGCGGTGAATCCCTGTGCATTGAGCAAGCCAGGGCGCATGCTTTGCAGCACAACATCCGCCTGTGTCAAGACCAACCGCTCCATTGCCAATACGTCAGCGGAGTCGCGGAAATTCACGACAATGGACTCCTTGTTCCGGTTCATGCTTTGGAACATGGCCGAAGCCCCTTCCCAGAAAGGTGGGCCCCAGTGGCGCGCGTCATCTCCTTCGCTCTTCTCGATCTTGAGCACGCGTGCACCGAGGTCGCCAAGTATCTGAGTTGCTGCTGGTGCCGCGATATTCTGACCAATCTCCACGACCGTCAACCCGGCGAGCGGCTGTTCGGCACGCTGCGCTTGAGTCTTCTGCGCGTCCATCATCGTCCTTCGAATTGAGGTTTGCGTTTTTCGTTGAACGCCGCAACACCCTCTTGTCTATCACGACTTTTCACCATGCGCTGATATGCTTCGATCTCGAACAACATCCCGGTTGCCAAATCGGCTTGCATGCCTTGGTGAATGGCATGCTTGGCTTGCCGCACGGCGATCGGTGCATTCCCTGCAATCCGGGATGCGATCGCCAACACCTCCTGCATCAGCACGTCCGGCTCGCAAAGCTCGTTGACAACACCCCATGCTAGAGCTTCCTGGGCAGAAAAGGGTTTGGCTGCAAGAATCAGTTCCTTGGCGCGACGTTCACCGACAGCGCGTGCCAAATTCTGGGTTCCACCAGCACCTGGCATGATGCCCAACGACACCTCGGTGAGCGCGAAACGTGCCGCAGTGGATGCATATGCAAAATCACATAGCAGTGCAAGTTCAAGGCCGCCACCGTACGCGGCACCATTGATGGCGGCGACAATCGGAACTGGACAGTTGACAATGGCGCGCACGGTCCGCTCCATCAACTCGTGCTGCAACATCCATTCCTCCTCATCGAGCGTCCTGCGCTCCTTGAGATCGCCGCCCGCACAGAAGGCCTTGTCTCCAACGCCAGTCAACACGACGCAACGAAAGCGCTTTCTCACGATTTCCAGGGGGCCAAAAACGTCGAACAGTTCCCGACAGGTCACCGTGTTAAACGAGTTGGAAGTTTCCGGTCGGTTGAACATCACGCGCAACACGTTCGGCGCCGGTTCATCAATGAGCAGGGTATCGAATTGGCGAGCGAGAAATTCGTCAGGCCAAGAGTCGTAGCCGTTGCCAATCCAGGAAGATTTCTTCACATTCGCAGAGTGCATAAGAGTGGGTGACGCGTCCAATATGTGGATACGAGCATAAATAGTTTGCCGTTATCATCCTTGCAATTCGGGCAGCTCCAGCTCACGATATTCCAACATATGGACTCTGATTCATGAATGATGTGATCTTGGAAGGTTCCGCCTCAGCATCTGGTACACAGGCTATAGCTCGTGCCGCAGCGCTGCTGCGCGAACTCGCGAGCAGTTCTGGCGGCGAACGCACGCTCGCTGACATTTCCAGGAATCTTGGACTCGAGCGTCCAACAGTCCATCGCATTCTTCGCCGGTTGGTGGACGAGAAACTGGTGCGACAGAACCCGGCGACGCGCGCCTATTGTCTCGGTCCGCTGATCTACGAGTTAGGATTGGTGGCGCAACCACCGTCTGCGCTGTACGCACTTAGCGACAGATCGCTCAGCGCTATCGCCGCGCAAAGTGGGGACACTGCTTTCGCCTTTATCGCCAGCGCTTTTGATTGCGTATGCTTTGATCGCCGCGAAGGACACTATCCAGTAAAGGCATTGATGCTTGAGGTGGGACGTCGCCGACCCATGGGTATCGGGGCCAGCAGCCTTGCCATGCTAGCGGCGATGCCTGTTGATGATGCCGACTGTTTGCTCGAAACCAATAGCAGGCGACTACGCATGGCGGGGGAGTCGGACGTCGAGAGATTGAAACAACTGGTGGCGGTTGCCCGAGTGGAAAAATACGCACTGAAGGCACCCTTGGTGGCCCCCGAAATCATGTCACTCGCGGTTGCTGTTCGGAACCGCTACGGCAATCCGATCATGGGTCTGTCGATATCTGCCTTGGGTCACCGAATTACCCGCCGCCTGGACTCGCTACTGGCTTTGTTGCGTGCCCATGCAAGCGAGATGGAGTCAGTGCTGCAAGCCGACAGCCCCCAGTCGGAGCTGGGAACGCCTAGCTGGTAAGACCTATTCCGGCACGATGCCCGCAGCCTTGATGATGACTGAGAACCGTGCCATGTCATCACGGATGGTTTTTACGAAGTCTTGTGGGCTGCTCGAAATCGCCTGAAGGCCGCTGGCGTTGATGTGATTCATGACCTCAGGCGTATTGATCGCCTTAACCAGTTCGGCATTCATGCGTGTAACAAGTGCCGGCGGCATCTGTGGCGGAGCAAAGAAGCCCAGCCATGTCTGCGGAATAGCATACCCAGGAAGCGACTCACCGATCGTAGGGATGGTCGGCGACCCCGCTTGACGTTGACTCTCCACCATCCCAATGATCTTCAACTTGCCGCCCTGAGCATAGGGAAGAACAGTCGACAAGGATGCGAATGCGAGGGGTACTTGTCCGCCAAGCAAGTCGGTTATGGACTGTCCTGTTCCCTTATAAGGTACATGGATCATGCCGCCGCCGGCCATCTGGTTGAGTAATTCGCCCGCCAGATGATGGGGTGTTCCCAAACCGGGTGTTGCGTACGACACTTTGCCCACATTCGCTTTGGCCCAAGCGACGATTTGGGCTGCATTGCTTGCGGGAACCGAAGGATGCGCGACGAGGGCCAATGGCATTACCGCTACTGGCGTTAGTGGACTGAAGTCATTGACGGGATCGTACATTTGCCTCTTGCTCAGGAGTTGCACAAGGCCATGTGTGGCATTCGTCCCAAGCACAAAGATGTAGCCATCAGGCGCAGATCGAGAGACTTGCTCTACACCCGTGGTACCAGAGGCGCCGGGTCGGTTTTCCACTACCACCGGTTGGCCCAAATTCATTGAGAGACGAAGGGCAACTTCTCGCGAAACTGCGTCAGTCGAAGCGCCAGGTGGATAGGGCACAACCAAGCGGATCGGTTTAGTTGGCCAGTTCTCTGCGTGAGTCGTCACAGCGACACTGATATTGAGCAGGAGTGCGCCACACAGGATTGCCAAACATGACTTAAAAATAGGTTTCATCACTTCTCTCAATTAATAGGCATCTATGAAAACGTCGTGGGTTTGGTGGCCTTGGATGGCAACACGTCTACGACCAATCCGAAGAACCGGGAGCGTCTGAGTCCGTTTAGTTTCAGCCCTTGAGCATACTAATGCGCTTGTTCATTTGAAGCGCTCAACAGTCCAACATGTGGAATCTGACGACGGTGTTTACCCGCGTGCACACTGGACGTAGTGATTTCATTCGAATTCTTCCGGAAGGACTGCGATTGACGTCCAGAGTCACTCGTTATTGTTGTCAGCTATCCTTCTCGGAAAAGGGCACTTTCAAATCGATTCGCATGAGAAGAATTATCCGTTTTTCCCAGACGCCAACCTGTCCAGTTGCCGACAGGGCAGAGGGGCTTGTGGCCGGATTTGCACGAATCTTACCGATGGCCCTAGCAGGGGCGGCACGGCGAGGTTTGATTGAGTGCCTTCTCCATCTTCTTAGTTGCTTTTTGAGCGAAGCCAGCATTGTGTTCCAGCGTACGTGAATCTGCAAAATAATTGCGGACTTATAAGCATTACAAAACAACTTCGCCAGAACTGATAGCCAAAGCCTCGGAGAATTGACGACCAGTTACGCGGCGATTGCGGGGCTCTCCTCGGTTGGTTCGACTAACTGATCAAGCTGCAAGTATTGTCGATGGGGTTCTTTGCTCATCCCTGATAACGACGTCTGGACCAACCTGTTGTGCTCTGCCTCGTAAGTGATGTTTCCCATCAACACGGCGTTTGCGACATCGGGCAATTGCTGACGCAGCAACGGATAACCGCGACGTGCCCATGCAAGGACTGTTTTAGCCAAGGCGCGATACTCGCGACCGTATGTACTAGAGCCAAGCTTTAACCCTATGACATTGAGACAGTACCCGAGAATTCTTGCGCCCTTGTAGTTCTGGAACTTATCCATGCGAACGATTTCATCGTAGAGCAAGCGACGCAACTTGAACTGAAGAATCTTCCAAGTGGGGCCGGTCGCACCAAGGGTAAAGAACTTTCCCCAAACCATGTTGTGATGGACGCTCCACGCCTTGTCGGGAGGCCCTCTGACGGAGGACGCCGCCAGAACCAGCTCGAACATGAGATTGGCCAGCAGGTCAAAGACGTCATCGTGGCGGCCAGCTTTGCGTTTGCGCAATCTGTACCAGCTCGGAGGATGCTTGTCGATTTCATCGACAGCGTCCCCAACGAAATCGACAGCAACATCAAAACGCCGGAAAATATCCGTAGAGTAGTAATCGACGGTGATCTCATCAAGCTTATAGGCATCACGGAACGCACTCTCAATGGTGCTCACCGCTCGGTAGATTACGAACGAATGCTGCTCACCCCGCGTCTCCTTCAAGTAGGCACCGAAGGTTATTCTGGTTACGTCGCAGAATGCCTTCCACTGGCGCGCATCCCACTCCCAATATTCCTCGTAGCTAACGTCGAGCGGGGAACCATTGCGCTCCCCAAGGCCCTCGACCAGCCGGTAGTTGCCATACACGGCCTGGCTAAATGGTTTCATGTGGCCAATCAAGCCGGAGGAAAACTAATCGGTCTCATGGTAGAGAAGCGAGTCACGGTTTGCGATGGCTTCGGCGGAGATATTCTTGGCAAATGTTCCCAGTGAAACGTTGAACTTCTGCGCTTTCGCTGCTTCATCGAACAGGGTGATAGCGGTAGCTGGTGCCGACGCGATTATGTGACGGCACAGCTTCCGGTTAGCGATCAACAACAGCAAGTCGTTTGCGTAGCCAGCGACCTCGGTGAGCTTCACTGCTTGCTGACCGCGTACGGCATGACGCGGAATACTTGGCGCGTATCGAAGCAGCGAGTTTGCCGAACGTTGAAGTTCATCGGCAATGACCGCAAGTTCGCTGTCAGAGCCTTTCAGGATGTTGCTGAACAGCTTCTGCGCGTACCTCTTTGCGTTTCGCCGGCCATAGATGGGCGGACGAATGTACGCATACCAGACCCAAGTCATGAAGGTGGTTAGGAAGAGGGCACCGAAGATTCCCTGCCACAAGGCTCGCGTCAGGAATACCGTCTTTGGGACCCACCATTCTTGCGCCAGCCAAACCTCGGTCAGAAGAGTCTCACCCCCAATCACCCCCATAAGAACAAACGTCAGCGTGTAGAGTGGGGTGGGCGCGATAGCGATTCGGAAGCGATACCGGACATCCACCAGTGTGTAGGTGATGACTAGCAGGGCAAGTGACGAGATGAATTCAGCGAATCCGAAGATGCGC
>CAIYGK010000209.1 GCA_903925725.1 uncultured beta proteobacterium
GTTCACATCTCCTGGAGGATTTTATGTGTGGCATCGTTGGCGCAGTCTCTACCCGCAATATTGTTCCCATCCTCGTGCAGGGACTGGCCCGGCATGAATACCGCGGCTACGACTCCTGCGGCGTGGCGGTTGTGGCCAATGGTTTGCAGCGTGCCCGCAGCACATCGCGGGTGGCTGAACTTGCCGAGCAGGTAAGCTCCAGCAAACTGGAAGGCCACACCGGCATCGCACACACGCGCTGGGCTACCCACGGTGCACCTGCAGTGCACAACGCGCACCCGCATTTCAGCCACGGAGCCGGAGCTCAGGCCGCCAGTCGGCCCGGTCGGGTTGCCCTGGTGCACAACGGCATCATTGAAAACCATGACGAACTGCGTGCCGCCCTTCAGGCCAAGGCTTACGTGTTCCAGAGTCAGACCGACACGGAAGTCATCGCGCACCTGATCGACAGTTTGTACGACGGCGATCTGTTTGAAGCCGTCAAGGCGGCTCTGCCTCAACTGCATGGCGCCTACGCAATTGCCGTGTTCTGCAAGGACGAGCCGCACAGGCTGGTCGGCGCGCGGGCCGGCTCACCGCTGGTTTTGGGTGTAGGCAAAGATGGTCAGGAGCACTTCCTGGCCAGCGATGCCATGGCCCTGGTCGGCGTGACCGATCAGATCGTCTACCTCGACGAGGGTGACATGGTGGACCTGCAACTGGGCAAGTATTGGCTGTTCGACAGGAGTGGTAAAGCCATGAGCAGCACGCAACGACCGGTGAAAACGGTGCTGGCGCACAGTGGCGCGGTTGAGTTGGGTCCCTACCGACACTACATGCAAAAGGAGATTTTCGAGCAGCCGCGCGCCATCGCCGACACGCTGGAAGGCGTCGACGGCATCGTGCCGGAACTGTTTCACGGCAGCGCCAGCGCAGCCCGGGTTTTCAAGGACATCGATTCGATCCTGATCCTGGCCTGCGGCACCAGCTACTACAGCGGCTGCACGGCCAAGTACTGGCTGGAGAGTATTGCCAAAATCCCGACCCAGGTGGAGGTGGCCAGCGAATACCGTTACCGCGACTCGGTGCCCAACCCCAGAACGCTGGTCGTCACCATCACGCAGTCCGGTGAGACGGCTGACACGCTGGCGGCCCTGCGTCATGCGCAAAGCCTGGGCATGACGCACACGCTGACCATCTGCAATGTGGCCACCAGTGCCATGGTACGCGAATGCGAACTGGCTTACATCACACGCGCCGGGATTGAGATTGGCGTGGCCTCCACCAAGGCCTTTACGGCACAGCTGGCAGGCCTGTTTCTGCTCACGCTGGCACTGGCCCAGTCGAAGGGTCGTTTGAGTGAGGAAGAAGAAGCGCGTCATCTGAAAGCCATGCGTCATCTGCCCATCGCGCTTCAGGCGGTGCTGGCGCTTGAGCCACAGGTGATGGCCTGGGCGCAGGACTTTGCCAAGATGGAAAACGCACTGTTTCTGGGTCGGGGTCTGCATTACCCGATTGCGCTGGAAGGCGCGCTCAAGCTGAAAGAAATCAGCTATATCCATGCCGAGGCCTACCCGGCCGGTGAACTCAAGCACGGTCCGCTTGCGCTGGTGACCAGCGCCATGCCGGTGGTGACGGTGGCACCGAACGATGCACTGCTCGAAAAGCTCAAGAGCAATATGCACGAGGTGCGAGCCCGCGGTGGTGTCCTGTACGTGCTGGCAGACGCTGACACCAAAATCGAAAGTGGTGAAGGCATTCACGTCATCCGCATGCCCGAGCACTACGGCGAGTTGTCGCCGTTGCTGCACGTGGTGCCGCTGCAGTTGCTGGCGTATCACACGGCTTGCGCGCGCGGCACCGATGTGGACAAGCCAAGGAATTTGGCCAAGAGCGTGACAGTGGAATAGTTGTGTTAGTGGAAAAAATGACTTGAACGTAAAGATAAAAACTGCAAATTGAGCGAAAAGCTGTAAGTGTCCCGACAGCTGACTGTCGTGGGGACCCGCATACGACCGAGACCGTGTAAAAACGTCATTGGATATATTTCCATTTTCCCAGTCATAAAGTAAACAATCGGCACGCTCAAACGTTATCGACATATCACGGTGAAC
>CAIYGK010000210.1 GCA_903925725.1 uncultured beta proteobacterium
ACGGGAATCCATTGTTGTAAAGTCAGCCTGTTATGGATTCCCGCCTGCGCGGGAATGACGGTTTTTGGACTTAATTCGTTATTTTGCAAGAGGCTCAGGTATCTAAAATATTTGTTTACAATAAATCACAATGCTTAATTCTTCTATGAAAACAAGCCGATTAACGGTTGGATGCGCCGAAGGCTCTATCCTTGATCAGTCCCGCTAGTAGCGCCTCAAATTGCCCAATCGGTAGTGGCTTGCTAAACAGATACCCTTGATAGTGCATACAGCCGCTAGCCAAAAGGAGTTGTTGTTGTTCTTCCGTCTCCACCCCTTCGGCAATGACATTCAGGTCCAGGCTATGCGCCATGGCAATGATAGTTTGCACAATCGTTCTGTCGCTGCTATTTGTGGTAATGTCGCGCATGAACGACTGGTCGATCTTGAGCTGATCGAGCGGTAAACGTTTGAGGTATTGCAGGGATGAATAACCGGTGCCGAAATCGTCCAATGAGAGTTGAATCCCGATTTCATTTAATGAGTTCATTATTTCAATCGTGAGTTCAATGTTCTCCAGCAACATGCTTTCTGTCAGTTCCACTTTCAGTAACATCGGATTGATACTATGGCGTTGCACGGAAGCACGCACTTGAGCCGCGAAATCATCCTGGTGGAATTGCTTGGCGCTGACATTCACCGCCAGCACGAGATCGCGGGTGAGTTCATCTTGCTGCCATGCCTTGAGCTGGGCGCAGGCCGTTTCCAGCACCCATTGTCCGACGGGCAGGATCATCCCGGTTTCTTCCGCCAGTGGAATAAATTGTAGGGGAGGCACTAAGCCGCGTTCGGGATGTAGCCAGCGGATCAAGGCCTCTGCTCCTAATGGACGGCGTGAGCTGTCCACTTGGATTTGATAATACAACTGGAACTGCTGTTTTTCGATCGCATTGTGCAGATCACTTTCAAGAGAGACACGGACGTTGATGGAGTCCTGCATCTGCGGGTCGAAGAAGCGCAGGGTGTTGCGTCCAGCTTTCTTGCCCTGGTACATGGCGATATCGGCTTGCCTCATCAGTTCCTCTGCCGTCTGTTGATCACCGTTAAACAGGGTGATGCCGATGCTGGCAGAGCTGCGGTATTCGTGCGTGGCAAGCTGGTAAGGCTGGTTGAGTGCGGCGACAATTTTTTCACCGACATGTTCTGCCTGAGTGGCCGCCTCAAGCCGATGGCCACTCAGATCTTCCAGCATCACCACGAATTCATCGCCGCCCAGACGTGCCACGCTGTCGGTTGCGCGCACGCTGGCCTTCAGGCGTTGCGCGACTTGTTGCAGCAGTATGTCTCCGATATCATGGCCAAGGGTGTCATTGATGGTCTTGAAATTATCCAGGTCAAGGAACAGCATTGCACCTGAGTGCCCACTACGCACACTGGAGGCCAATGCATGTTGAATCTGCTCCATGAGCAGTCGCCGGTTGGCCAGGTTGGTGAGAGAGTCGTAGAATGCCAGATCGTTGATCTTTGCCTCTGCCTCCTTGCGCTCAGTGAAGTCGTACAATACGACGAGGTGAGTGTCGGAAAATCCCTCTCCAATAGATGACGCGCCGACCATGAAAGTACGTACTGAACCACATTTGCAACTGATATTCACTTCTATGGGGACAAAAGGTGTATGATTACGTATAGCTTCATCCATCTTTTTCTGCCAGCTCTCAGCTACCCACTGCCGGTATTGCGGATCTGGATAAGCGAGGGGCCACCAGTCATCCAGAGTAGGAATGTCGTCACGGGTATAGCCTATTGCTTGTGTAAATGCATTGTTGAGATAAGTGATGTTTCCTTGATCATCATTAAATGCAAAAGGCACGGGTGCTGCATCGATGATGGACCGAAGCTTGGACTCATTTTTCGCCAGAACTTCTTTTGATGTCTTGACAGTGCGTAAATAAAGGATGGTACCGCTGACAAACATAATCAGACTACTGCCTAATATGCTTAACAGCATAAATATCCAGAGCCGTTCGCGCTTTAGGGAGAATCGGGGACAGACCACGGTTTGTCTCTCCAGCCCTTTTGCTGTCAATATCCTTCCTGCTGAACGAAAAAGAAAATCAACGTAACCTGTTCTTCAGCCCCTTGCCGACAATAACTACCAGATAAAAAAAGCCGGCCAGCATGACGATGGTCGGTCCACTGGGCAGATCGAGGCCATAGCTGAGGGACAGGCCGCCGGCAACTGAGGCCAGGCCAAGAAGGGTGGCCAGGAGCATCATCTGCCA
>CAIYGK010000211.1 GCA_903925725.1 uncultured beta proteobacterium
CGGTGCTGCTCAGTCTGCATCCGGGTCGCGCGCTTGATCCTGGGCAGGTTAGTGCGATCGTGCATCTGGTGTCCAGCAGTATTCCGGATCTGCCGGTCAAGAATGTAACCGTGATTGATCAGAGCGGCAGTCTGCTCACCGCACAGGACGTCAACAGCGTCGGGCTGGATCCCGGTCAGTTGAAATACCTGCGTGACGTTGAGCAAAGCTTCGTGAAACGCGTCGAGGCCATTCTGACGCCGATCACCGGCCCCAACAATGTGCTGGCTCAGGTGACTGCAGACATCGATTTCTCTCAGTCCGAGAACATTGCGGAAATCTTCAACCCGAACCAGTCAGCGTCCGCTGCGATACGCAGCCAGCAGACAGCCGAATCAAGTGGCGGTGGGACGCAAGCCGCCTCCGGTGTACCGGGGGCGCTGAGCAACCAGCCACCATCCACCGGTGCCGCTCCAGCCAATGCGGCGTCCGCACCCCAGACAGCGCAAGCTGGCGCAATGCCAGCGGCGACAAGGCGTGATTCGACGACCAATTACGAGGTGGACAAGACCATACGACACACACGCCAGGCCACGGGTGCCATCAAGCGCCTGTCGGTCGCGGTGGTGGTCAACCACCGCAAGCTGGTAGACGCGCAGGGCAAGGTCACGACCAAGGCGCTTGCCCCGGCAGAGATGGAGCAGATCGACGCCCTGGTCAAAGAGGTCATGGGCTACAACAAGGAACGTGGCGACTCACTCAAGGTGACCAACAGCGCGTTTACGGCCGGCGAAGTGGAGAAGATCGTTGAGCCGCCTCTATGGAAGCAACCCGACACCATTGCCATGGCCAAGGAGATCGGTCGGTACCTGTTGATCGGGGGCCTGCTGCTGTTCCTGGTGTTCAAGGTTCTGCGGCCGATGCTGGCCACCTTGAGCGAAGTACGACCGGCCGAGTTGTCGCATGGCGGCGGTAGCGGTGGCAGTAGCAGCGGCGATGAACACGAGCCGGTACAACATCAGCTCAGCCATGCCGACAATCTCGAAGCGGCCAGGCAACTGGCGCGCAGCGAGCCAAAACTGGTGGCCAGCGTGGTCAAGGAATGGGTGAACAAGGATGGATGACGAAGGTCTCGAGCGCGGTGCCATCCTGCTTTTGTCGCTGGGAGAGGAAGGGGCGACCGAGGTATTCAAGCACCTCGGGCCGCGCGAAGTACAAAAGCTCGGCGTCGCCATGTCAAATCTGAAAAATATCACCAATGAACGAATCGAGCAGGTGCTTAGTGACTTTCATGCAAGTGCAGAGGGTAAGTCGCCCCTGGGTCTGAACTCCAACGAGTATTTGCGCACGGTACTGACTAACGCGTTGGGCGATGACAAGGCGAGCAACCTGATTGACCGCATCCTGATCGGAGGCGAGACGGGCGGCGGCAGCGGCATTGAAGGTCTGAAGTGGATGGACGGCGCCTCGGTGGCCGAACTGATTGCCAACGAGCATCCCCAGATCATTGCCACCATCCTGGTTCATCTGGAACGCGATCAGGCGAGCGAAATCCTGTGCTTGCTGCCAGACGCCGTGCGCAACGACGTGGTGTTACGGATTGCGACACTCGACAGCATTCAGCCCTCTGCCTTGCGCGAGCTCAATGACGTGCTGACCAAACTGCTGTCGGGAAGCAAAAAACAGAAGAAGAGCTCGCTCGGTGGTGTGCGCGCAGCAGCCGAGATCGTCAATTTCATGCCCGGACCGATCGAAGGCACGGTACTGGAGAGTGTCAAGCAATACGACGTTGACCTGTCGCAGAAGATCATGGACGAGATGTTCGTGTTCGGCAACATCGTCGATATCGACGACCGCGGCATCCAGTTGCTGTTGCGCGAGATTCAGTCCGAATCGCTGATTCTGGCACTCAAGGGTGCGTCCGAAGAGTTGAGCGACAAGATCTTCAAGAACATGTCACAGCGCGCCGCCGAGATGCTGCGTGACGACCTCGACTCCAAGGGGCCAGTGCGCCTGTCCGAGGTCGAAGCCGAGCAGAAGGAAATCATGAAGATAGTGCGCCGTCTGGCTGAAGAAGGTCAGATTGTTCTTGGCAAGGGTGAAGACAGCTATGTCTAGTCTGGTCTCACCCAAAGAGCAGCGCACGGCCTATCAACGCTGGGAGCTCGACTCCTTCGACGTCCAGCAGGACGAGCCGGTTCCAGAGGCGCCCGTTCTCCCCTCTGTAACGGAGCTGGAGCTGTTGCAAGAGCAGGCACGCGAACAGGGCTATGCCGATGGCTACCGCGAAGGCAAGGAGCAGGCAGCCACGGAAAAACAACAACTGCAGCAAATCGTGACAGCCTTGTCGGAAGAACTGCAGCAATTTGATCAGAGGGTGGCCGACGAGCTGTTGGAACTCGCTCTGGCGATCAGCAAGCAGGTGGTGCGCCAGGCGCTCAAACTGCACCCGGAGCTGATACTCACAGTCATCAACGAGGTACTGGTCAAGCTGCCGCTTTCGCATCAGCGGGCACGCCTCATTTTGCACCCCGAGGACGCACTGATCGTGCGAAAGAATCTGGGTGAGCGTCTGCAGCAATCCAATTGGGACATCTTCGAGAGCGGCGAGATGACTCGCGGTGGCTGCCGCCTTGATGCCGTCGAGTGCGAAGTTGACGCAACGATGGAGCGTCGCTGGCAACGCGTCGTGGACGCGATCGGAAGTGACAATGGCTGGCTCGACTGAATTCTCGCTGCGCAATGAACGCTGGTGCAATTTCCTGCGCGATTGCAACGAGTTGGCGCAGCAGACCAGCCCGATTCGGGTCAGCGGCCGTCTGACGCGCGTTGCCGGTCTGGTGATGGAAGCCACCGGATTGAAGGCGGCCGTCGGCAGCAACTGTGAGGTGGAACTACCCAACGGTGGCTCCGTCGAGGCCGAAGTGGTTGGCTTTTTCGGTGAAAAGCTGTACCTGATGCCTACCGATGACGTTCACGGTTTGGTGCCGGGAGCCAAAGTAGTGCCGGTTGAAATTGCGCAGAGTCTGCCGCGTTGCGGCGGCGGTGCTCGCCTGCGCCGCCGGGGACCCGACCGTGCCAAGCAGGTTCCGGTCGGCGAGGCTCTTCTGGGACGGGTGCTTGACGGAGCTGGACGTCCGCTGGACAGTCTGGGACCCCTGTTGACTACGCAAAGCGCGCCATTGCAGAGTCGCCCTTTCAATCCGCTGGAACGCAAACCCATCACCGATGTGCTCGACGTTGGCGTGCGCGCCATCAATGCGCTTCTGACGGTTGGTCGCGGCCAGCGCCTGGGACTGTTTGCCGGCAGCGGCGTTGGCAAGAGCGTGCTGCTTGGAATGATGGCGCGCTATACCAGCGCCGACGTCATTGTGGTTGGCCTGATCGGCGAACGCGGTCGTGAAGTCAAGGAGTTCATCGAGGACATCCTAGGGCCGCAAGGTATGGCACGCGCCGTCGTGGTGGCAGCACCTGCAGACACGAATCCGCTGATGCGCCTGCAAGGCGCATCCTACGCAGCAGCCATTGCCGAAAGCTTCCGTGATCAGGGCAAGCACGTGCTGCTGATCATGGACTCACTGACACGTTATGCCATGGCGCAGCGCGAGATAGCGCTGGCCATTGGTGAACCTCCCGTTACCAAGGGCTATCCACCCTCCGTGTTTGCGAAACTCGCGCAATTGGTGGAGCGGGCCGGAAACGGCAAGGAAGGCGGCGGCTCCATCACTGCGTTCTACACCGTATTGGTGGAAGGCGACGACCTGCAGGATCCGGTGTCAGACAGCGCCCGCGCCAGTCTGGATGGCCACGTGGTGCTGGCGCGCGCACTGGCCGACCAGGGGCACTACCCGGCCATTGACATCGAGGCGTCGATCAGCCGCGTCCTGCCCAATGTTGTCAGTCGGCACCAGCTCGATCTCGTGCATCACTTCAAGTCGCTGCACGCCCGCTACCAACGCAGCCGCGACCTGATCAGCGTCGGTGCCTACAACAGTGGTCACGATCCCGAACTTGACCTTGCGATCCAGATGCAACCTCATCTGGACCGATTTTTGCAGCAAGGCATGCGCGAAAGTCAACCCTACGCCGGCAGTGTGAGTCAACTCGAAGCGCTGTTCCAGCAGGAACCGGTGCCACCGATCCATTGATGACAGATGCCATGAGGGATGCCTGAATGTCAAAGCTTTTTCCACTGCAAATACTGCTGGACCTGGCGCAGGAAAAACGCGATGAGGCCGCCTCGCAACTGGGTGTGATCAATGGGCATGACCGGGCGATGCAGGAGCGTCTGCGTCTGCTGCTCGATTACCGCGATGAATACACCGCGCGCTTCACCGCCGATGCGCAGCTTGGCATGAACAGCACTGGCTGGAAGAACTTTCACGAGTTCATCGATGCGATCGATGCTGCCATCGATCAGCAACGTGAGATCGTGGCCGATGCCAGACGCAAGGTTGCCGCGGGCCAGCTGCAGTGGCAGACGCAGCAGCGCAAACTCAAGTCTTTCGACACCCTGTCCCAGCGCCACCACTTGCTGGAGCAGTCGAATGAAGCACGGTTGGAACAGAAGGAACAGGACGACAGCGTGCTCAAGGCGTATATCAGCCAGCGCGCGATCAGCCGCAAGAGATGAGCCACCACCACTACAACCGAGCCATACCCTGAAAGATTCATCGTGACTGATTTGCCAATGATCCTGACGTCACCCGCATCCGTTCCGGCGAGGCCGGCAGCGAATGTGTCCTCACCTGCCCGTTTGGGAAGCCCGGATGTCGCGCAGCCCGAGCCAAACACCTTTCAGGAAGCCATGGAACTGGCACAGGCAAACAAGCACGACGAGGCAACGGCCCCGGACGCAGCTACTCCGGAAAAATGCAAGGCAGACAAGGATACGACTGATGCGGATACGTCAAAGAACGTCGACGCGAACGCGATGGCACCAGGACCGGCGGTCCCCTTTGGTCCTGTGCCTGTGCCAGTCCTCGCTACTGAACTGCCCACCGGGAAGACTTTCATGCCCGCGACCCGGGGTACCCAGGGACTGACCGTCGAAACACAGGCAGGCATCGTCGGCACGGCATTGAACCTGTCGGATGCTGTAGTGCCGGCTTTACACCCGAGGCTCGGGACGGCTGGCGAGCTTGAGATTTCCGGCACCGGCGCGGGTCCGACTCCGATCGGCCATGGACTTGCACCGACGCCGCTTGCCACTGCCCCCCTACCACCGACGCAAACCCAAGCTGCGGCGATCTCGGCGCGCGTGGGAGAGCACGGCTGGGACCAGGGTCTGGGCGACAAGCTGGTCTGGATGGCCAGTCAAAAGCTGCAAGTCGCGGAACTTCGGCTGAATCCGGCCGATCTCGGTCCTCTGAAAATCACCATCACGCTCGATCAGAACCAGGCCAGCGCGCAGTTTTTCTCGGCACACGCCAGCGTTCGTGACGCGATCGAGTCGGCCATGCCGCGACTGCGCGAAATGCTGGCCGACAGCGGGATCACCCTCGGCCAGGCCAGCGTGGGTACGGAAACCTTTCGTGAGCAGGCGCAGCAGCAGTCGGATACCCGTCACGGTCCCACTTTTACACCAGTATCCAACATGAGCAATGTCACGATGGGGGAGCGCTTGCTGCAGCACGCACGAGGTCTGGTCGACACGTTCGCCTGAAGCTGTCGACAGCAAAAGCGCAAGTTGAAGGGCATTCACGGGTCTGTTTCCAACGGCACAAAACCATCACATCACGAATAATCACTACACACCACGAGGCACAGCATGGCAACTACCGCGACCCCAAGCAAGACGGCACCGAAAACCACCGCCAAGAATCCTGCACCAGCGGGCGCCGAAGGCGCAGCACCCGCGCCAAAAAAGAGCAAGCTGCTGCTGATCATCGCCGTGCTGGTGCTGCTGCTGGCTGGTGGCGCTGGCGCCGCATGGTATTTCCTGCGCGGTCATGACGCTGTTGAAAGCAAGCCCGGGTCCGAACATGCCCCGGTGGCCAAGGCCGCATCAGGCAAGCCTCCGGTATTTGTGACGCTCGAGCAATTTACCGTGAACCTGCAGCATGAAGACACGTCGGCTCAGTACTTGCAAGTGGGTTTATCCCTGAAGATGGCCGATGCGGCGCAGGTGGACGCCATCAAGTTGCACATGCCCGAGATTCGCAGTCGTGTGCTGATGCTGCTGTCGAGCAAGAAGGCGAGCGAAATATCGTCGTCCGAGGGCAAGAAAACACTGATGACCGAACTCACACACGAGATCACCCTGCCGCTCGGTCCGGGTGCGCAGGCAGGCGCCCTGGAAGAAGTGCTGTTCACTTCCTTCGTCATTCAGTAAGTTCCATGAGTCAGGATTTTCTCTCCCAGGAAGAAATTGATGCGCTGCTCGTCGGCGTATCCGGGGAGAGTGGCGAGGTCAAGGCCGTAGCCGAAAGTACCGGTGTCCGCTTTTATGATCTGGTGAATCAGGAGCGCATGGTGCGCGGACGCATGCCGACGCTGGAAATCATCAACGAACGCTTCACACGCCAGTTGCGCCTGGCACTGTTCAATTTCATGCGACATACGGCTGACGTCTCCGTCGGTCCGATACGCACCATCCAATACAACGAATTTGTACGCAATCTGGTCATGCCGACTCATCTGAACATGGTGCGTGTCAAGCCGCTACACGGTACGGCACTGTTCGTCTTCGATCCGACACTGACCTTTCTTGTTGTCGACAATCTTTTTGGCGGTGACGGGCGATTTCATAGCCCGGTGCAGGGCCGCGCGCTGACTCAAACCGAGCAGCGGATCATTCAGCGCCTGCTCGGCATGATCTTCGAAGAATACGAAAAATCCTGGAAGCCCGTCTACGAACTGAAGTTCGACTACCTGCAAACGGAAACCAATACGCAGTTCGTCAACGTGATCGCGCCAAATGAAGTGGTCGTCGTGACCACCTTCAGCATTCAGTTTGGTCCAACCTCCGGCGAATTCCACATCTGCCTGCCTTACGCCATGATCGAACCGGTGCGCGACCTGTTGTACAGCGCCATGCAGGGAGATCAGCCCGACATCGACAAGCGCTGGCTGCAACAGATGGTGCAGCAGGTCCAGACGGCAGAGGTTGAACTGGTTGCCACTCTGGGACGGGCGGACGTTACCTTCAACGAGATTCTGGACATGAAGGCAGGAGACGTGATCGCATTCGAAATGTCGAAGGCTATCGCAGCCGCTGTCGATGGCGTGCCAGTGATGGAATGCCAGTACGGTGTCTTCAATGGCCGCTACGCGCTCAGGGTCGAAAAAATGCTGAACAGTCCGGCCATCGATTGAGAGGGGAATCACTATGGGCGACATATTGGAACATGAACAGACGGGCGCAAGCGATTGGGATGGCGCTGTGCGGGAGCAGGGAACGGTGCCGGTTGCGGCGCCGTCCGAACCGATATTTCCGCAATTTACTGCCAACGAGGTGAAGGCGGCGCAGCGTACCGACCTGGATATGATTCTCGATATCCCGGTACAACTGGAAGTACAGCTGGGACGAACCAGGATTGCGATCAAGAATCTGCTGCAACTGGCCCAAGGGTCGGTGGTGGAACTTGATGGTGTCGCGGGCGACCCGATGGACGTGATGGTCAACGGATGTCTGATCGCGCAGGGCGAGGTGGTGGTCGTTAACGACAAATTCGGGATCCGTCTGACCGATGTCATCACGCCAGCAGAACGTATCCGCAAGCTGAACCGGCAGTCAAGATGATCAAACGCAGCCGCGTTGAACTGATCCTTCTTGCGCTGGGAGGCCCGCCTGCCCTCGCAGAAACAGCGTTGACCGCGACGACGACGGGCGTCTCTGCAGGCAGTGTCGTCCAGATGCTGCTCGGACTGGTCCTGGTGCTTGCCATGGTCGTCGGTGCGGCCTGGCTGCTCAAGCGTTTTGTCGTTCTGAGCGGAACCGGCACCGGACCCATTCGCGTTATCGCCGGTGCCTCAGTGGGTCCGCGCGAACGCGTTGTGCTGGTCGAGGTCGGAGAGACCAGACTGCTGCTCGGTGTCGCGGCGGGTCAGGTCAATACCTTGCACACGATGTCCCCCTCGGATTCAATCGCTGTGCCGGATTTGCAACGCACTGTGCCGTCTGGAGTTTCCTTTGCAAATTGGCTGCGCCAGGTCGCACAAAGGCGCAAAGATGAATAGGCAAGCGCTGCTGCGGCTTGCATTTCTTGGCGTCGTGGCGGGTGCCATGCTCGCTGCACCGGCTTTGGCGCAGGACATGTCGCTGCCGGCATTTACCAGCAAGCCCACGCCCGGGGGGGGTCAGAGCTACACCCTGAGTCTGCAGACCCTGTTGATGCTGACGGCCTTGTCGTTTCTGCCTTCGGTCCTGCTGCTCATGACCAGCTTCACGCGCATCGTGATCGTCCTGTCACTGCTGCGTCACGCTCTGGGCGTGCAGTCCACACCTTCAAACCAGGTATTGATCGGCCTGTCGCTGTTTCTGACGCTGTTTGTGATGGCGCCCGTGCTGGACCGGATCTACGGCGAGGCCTACCAACCGTTCGCCGAGAACCGGATCGCGTTCACGGAGGCCCTGCAAAAGGGCTCTGTGCCGCTGCACGAGTTCATGATCCACCAGACCCGCGAGACCGATCTGGCAATGTTCTCTCGCATCGCCAAAACGCCTCCCATGCAGAAGGCCGCAGACGTACCCATGAAGATACTGATTCCTGCCTTTGTCACCAGCGAGCTGAAGACCGCCTTCCAGATTGGCTTTCTTGTCTTTTTGCCGTTCATGATCATCGATATGGTGGTTGCCAGTGTGTTGATGTCGATGGGCATGATGATGATGTCGCCAGCAACGATTTCCTTGCCGTTCAAGATCATGCTGTTCGTGCTCGCCGATGGCTGGAACCTGCTGATCGGTTCGCTGGTTCAGAGTTTCCACACGTGAAACTTGGAAGACCGAAGCAGTGACACCCGAAAGCGTCCTCAGTCTGGCTCAACAGGCCTTGGTCATAACGCTGTTGCTGTCTGCGCCACCGCTGCTGGCGGCGCTGATCACTGGACTGATTGTGAGCATATTCCAGGCTGCAACGCAGATCAACGAAATGACCCTGTCTTTCATCCCAAAACTGGTGGCGATATTCGTTGTGCTGGTACTGTCTGGTCCGTGGATGCTTGGCATCTTCCTGGACTATATTCGCGAACTATTCACTGGCATTCCGGGGTTGATCGGTTAAGGTCGCCATGCTCAGCGTCACCAGTGCGCAACTGAATTCCTGGCTGGCCGAATTCGCCTGGCCATTGGCGCGCGTTCTGGCACTCATCGCCAGTGCACCAGTTCTCGGCAACCCCAGCGTGTCAGTGAACCTCAAAATCGGGCTTGGAATATTGTTGACCATGCTGCTCGTGCCGCTGCTCCCACGCTCGTCAGGAATCGATCCTGCGTCGGCCACAGGCCTGCTGATTCTGGCCCAGCAGGTGCTGATCGGTCTGAGCATGGGTTTCGCAATGCAGGTGGTGTTCTACGCAGCTGAAATGGCCGGTGAGTTCATCGGACTTCAAATGGGGCTCGGTTTCGCCACCTTGTACGATGCGTCCGTACCAGGATTCATACCGATCCTCGGACAGTACCTTGGCGTTGTCGTTGGTCTGGCGTTTCTTGCCGTCGATGGTCATCTGCTGCTGATCTCGGCTCTGGTTCAGAGCTTTGAGGTGCTGCCCTTCGCGCCGCTGTCGGCCCCGTCAGGGCTGCGGGCGGTGGTCGAATGGGGTGGAAATGTCTTTTCCTGGAGCCTGATGCTTTCATTGCCTTTGCTCGCAGCACTACTGATCACCAATCTCGCCTTGGGCGTGCTGACCCGCGCTGCACCGCAGCTCAACATCTTCGCCATCGGATTCCCGTTGACCATACTGATGGGGATTCTGGTCATGGTCATGTCGATGCCGTATTTCGCCCCCGTATTTGAACGCCAAATCACTGAGGGATTCGGTGCCATGCTGCAAATCGCCAAGGCATTGCGCTAGCCAAGCAGTCCTACTTTCGGGGATCAAATTTTGGTGAAAACCTGGCCAGAAAAGGCTTCATCAACAAGTCCTCCTTGATGACATGGTTGATCAGCCAATCGCGCAAAAATTGAACAAGATGCTGAGCAGGTGCGTCGGACAATTCCGCGCCGAGTTCCTGACTGACCTCGGTGAGTTTCTTCATTAGCCCCTCGTGCGACTCATGCAGTTGCGCCACCCCTGGAAATCCGGCGGCAGCAGCGACCAGTTCTTCACGGGCAAAATGGAACTTTGAGTAATCCGCCAGGCTGTTCAGGACGATCTTCAGGCTGCTCAAGTTCCTTGTTGCCAAAGTGTCCTCTGCCTGATTGATTATCGCGATCAGATGCTTGTGATCGTTGTCAATCAGATCGTTACCTACGCTCAACTGTTCACGCCATTGAAGACTCACAAACTCCTCCAAATTGCTGCAGCCATCAACCTCAACGAGGACTGACACCATCAGTATAGTCACTCACGATCCCGGGATTGACGCCTGCGGGCCGGCCTGAATTGCACGCTGCATTTGCTGCACACTCTTGTGCAGTTCTGTTGATCGCAGTGAATCGGCCAGTCGCGCCATTCCAGGCAAATCAAGATGCCCAAGAAGGTGAAAAAACTCCACGCTTGAATCCGTTCCCAGATCAAACGCTGCGAAGTCGCTCAGACTGCCCAGCGCCAGTCTTTCACCCAGGCGGGCACACAGGAAGCATAAATCAACACGCGCTTCGCGCTTCGGCTCGATTTGCCCGGACGGTCTCACCAGCACTTTGTCAATGTCTCCCACCTCCGCGATCAGGCCTGCTGGCAACCCCCACTCGCGCATCAGCAGACTGCCGATCTCGGTAGCGCTTAATCCCAGGCACAGTTGCTCTGCGCTGGCTCGTTCAAGCAGACCGTTGTCGGGGCTCCACAGGAGTTTGTCAAGCGGCATCAACGCGGCAGTCGCCAGATGGCCCAGGAACGACAACACCAACTGGGTAACCAGTGATCCCTGCGCTGGCAATTCGAGGCGCTGAGCTAACCTGAAACACAATTCTCCACCCAAGGCGCTGGCACCAAATACCATGTCAAAAACCCTCTTGCGCTCCGGGCTGCCTGATTTGAAAGACTCTTCGAGCATGTACTGCAAGCAGATGCTGCGAACCGAATTCAAGCCGAGAAACGTAACCGCCTGTCCGATGCTGACCACCGGTTTGCGCAATCCGTAGAAGGGAGAATTTACGCGAGCCAGTACCTGGGCCGCGATCAATGCCTCGCTCGTGATCAGATCACTGATTTGGCTGGAGCTTGCGCTATCGAGGTATTCCGGGGAAACCAGTTTGTACAGAGACAATGGCGGCCTGGGAAGTTTTCGCAGGTTCCCCATCAGGGCCTCACGTTGCTCGACCGGCAGGCAGTCGCTACCGAAAAAGGAAAATGTTGACAACTCTACGGGTTGGGCGCGGCTGGAAATCGTCAACGCTGGCGGGACAATGGGAACGACAGACGGGGAGATCCGAAGGCTTGCGCTGACCCCCGGTGCGGGCGAGCGAGTTGACCGCGGCGGAGAAGCGCGGCCGTCTCTTGGCTTCGTTAGAAGGTAGATGGTGACAATGGCCGCGATGACCAGAAC
>CAIYGK010000212.1 GCA_903925725.1 uncultured beta proteobacterium
CCTTTTCGGCACCAGCGCGCAGTATCTCTTCCATCCGGTCGGGCGCTGCCATCAAGGCCGTGTAGCGCTCGCGCATCGGCGTCATTTCCCGGTCAATGCGTTCAAACAGTACCTGCTTGGCGTCGGCCCAACCAATGCCATCAAGGTAGGCCTGACGCAGCGCTGCCGTTTCTTCGACGCTGGCAAAGGCCTGGTAGATCTGGAACAGCGCCGAACCCTCGGTTTCCTTGGGCTCTCCGGGCGTGCGTGAGTCGGTGAGGATGCCGGCGATCAGTTTCTTGAGTTGCTGGCGCGGCGCAAACAAGGGGATGTGGTTGTCGTAACTCTTGCTCATCTTGCGCCCGTCCAGGCCCGGCAGCGTGGCAACGCTGTCTTCGATGGCAGCCTGCGGCAGCGTCAGGTGCTCGCCGTAAAGATGATTGAAGCGCTGCGCAATGTCGCGTGCCATCTCGATGTGCTGTACCTGATCCCGCCCGACCGGCACCTGGTGCGCCTTGAACATCAGGATGTCGGCGGCCATCAGCACCGGGTACATGAAGAGTCCGGCGCTGATCTCGGCGTCGGGCTCCTGCTGTGCGGCGGTGTTTTGATCCACCGCCGCCTTGTAGGCGTGAGCGCGGTTGAGCAGGCCCTTCGAGGTGACGCAGGTCAGCAGCCAGGTCAGTTCCGCGATTTCGGGGATATCGGACTGCCGGTAAAACGTGACGCGCTCGGGGTCCAGCCCGGCGGCCAGCCAACTCGCGGCAATTTCCATGGTGGAGCGCTGGATGCGCGCCGGGTCATCGATCTTGATCAGGGCGTGGTAGTCGGCCAGAAAATAGAAGCTCTGCACATCGCCGCGCAAGCTGGCTTGCACCGAGGGCCGGATGGCACCGACGTAATTGCCCAGATGGGGCGTGCCCGAGGGCGTGATGCCGGTCAAAAAACGCTGGGTACTCATGACGAAAGTAGGGTGCAGGAGGAGGGCCTAGTTGAGCAGCATCGCAAGCGGCGACAGAATGAGGTCAAGCAGGCCGTAGGTGACGGTCATCAGGGGTCGCATCCACAGGCTGCTGACGACACCGGCAATCACCAGACCCATGACAATGAAGAAACCCCAGGGTTCAACGCGAGATACAAACGCTGCCTGCCGGTAGGGCAGCAGGCCGACCAGAATGCGGCCACCATCAAGCGGCGGCAGCGGAAACAGGTTGAAGGCAAACATGACGACGTTGACCAGCACGCCGCCCTGCGCCATTTTGAGAAAGAAGGGTTCGCCAACGTCGGCGCCGCGCAACAGGACCAGGGCCACGCCCCAGAGCAGGGCTTGCGCCAGATTGGCAGCCGGGCCGGCCAGCGCGACCCAGATCATGTCGCGTTTGGGGTTGCGCAGATTGCCAAAGCGCACGGGTACCGGCTTGGCGTAACCAAACAGAAAGGTACCCGACGTAGCGAAATAGAGCAGCAGAGGCATCAACAGCGTGCCCATCGGGTCGATGTGCTTGAGCGGATTGAGCGTGATGCGGCCCAGCACAAAGGCGGTGTTGTCGCCAAAATGACGCGCCGCGTAACCGTGCGCCGCCTCGTGCACGGTGATCGCGAACAGTACTGGCAGGGCGTACAGGGCGACGGTTTGAATCAGGTGGGCAATGTCCATGGCCTTATTGTCTCAGAGCTTCAAGACCCAGAGCAGCCAGCGCACCGCC
The DNA here is from genome assembly GCA_903925725.1 of uncultured beta proteobacterium. GTDB lineage: Bacteria > Pseudomonadota > Gammaproteobacteria > Burkholderiales > Burkholderiaceae_C > Rhodoferax. The sequence continues at coordinate 1,686 of CAIYGK010000212.1, forward strand.
ACCTTGACGAATCAATACCGGCTCGCCGCCGGTGAGGTCGATCACCGTGGTGGGTTCCAGCGCGCAGGCACCGGCGTCGATGACACCGGCGATCTGGTTCTGATAGCGCTGCAAAATTTCCTGCGCGTCGTTCAGTGGCTGGGTGTCACCGGGCGCGATCAGGGTCGTGGCCAGCAGAGGTTCATGGTGCAGGGCCAGCAAGTCCTGCAAGACCTTGTGATCGGGCACGCGCAATCCGATGGTGCGCCGCGCCGGGTGGCTCAGGCGCCGCGGCACTTCCTTGCTTGCTTCCAGTATGAAGGTGTAGGGTCCGGGCGTCGCCGACTTGATGAGCCGGAACTGCTGGTTGTCAACCCGCGCGTAGTTGGCCAGTTCGCTCAGGTCGCGGCACAGCAGGGTCAGGTGGTGCTTGTCGTCCAC
>CAIYGK010000213.1 GCA_903925725.1 uncultured beta proteobacterium
GGCAGTGGCAACACCACCGGCCTCGCCTGCAAGCAGGTCTTTGCCGCGCGAAATGAAGCCACTGCTTCCATGGGCCTGTCCATAGGCGGCTTCTGGAGGCTGCGAAGGAGAATCGGCATGCTCGGTAAACGCGCAGTCGCTTGCCTCGCTTCGCGACGCACGCGGCCTGGCGGCATGGCTGCTTCCAGCGCCGTTAGCCCCGTGTAGTTCCTTGGTACGCTGCGGCAGACTGCGCGGTGTACTTTTCTTCTTTACTGTGACCACTGATTTCTCCTCGATGAATTGGACGGGCCCGACACTTACGAGCCAACAACTGGCCTCGCACGCCCATCATGAGGTCTTGTCAGGGAATCATCTGTTCGGTAGCCCACATTGGCTGCTCGATGGCACAGCCAGGGTCGCTGCGCCGTCCTGTGCCCTCCTGGCAAACTCCGCACGCAAGGCCCGGAGCTTCTCCCGCGGATCCTCGCGTATGGTGTTCTGGTCCAGCGCCATCTCGGCGATGAAACGGCTGGGTTGGACTGCGATCATCTCGCGACCCTTCTTGCGTTTGCGTGTCCAGCTCACCGCCAGACTGCGCTGGGCACGCGTGATACCGACGTACATCAGGCGCCGCTCCTCCTGCAGGCGCTCCAGCACGCCTTCGCTCATGACGCCGTCGGCGCGACCGCTCGCCCTGGCATCATCGCCCAGCTTGAACGGCAGCATGCCTTCGGTCACTCCAACCAGTATCACGTGCGGCCACTCCAGACCCTTGGCAGCGTGCAGTGTCGACAGGGTCAGCACGTTCTGCTCGGTCTCGCGTTCGTTCAGTGTTGACAGCAGGGACACCGTCTGCGCCACCTCCAGCAGCGACTTGACTTCACCGACTCTGTCCACGCCTGTCACATCGTCGATCTGACCACCACAACGCGCCGACATCCACTCACAGAAATCAATCACATTGCTCCAGCGTGCAGCAGCCAGTTTTTCGCTGTCTTCGCCGTCGTACAAGTGCTGCTCGTACCTGATTTCCTTCAACCAATCGAGAAGAAACTCTCCGGCCGCCTGCGCACCCATAGCGTGACGGGCGCGAAACTCCAGGTCGTTCACGTAACGGCCAAACTCATGCAGACTGCCCAGCGCCTTGCTGCTGAGCGCGCTGCCCAAAGAGGACGAAAACAGGGCCTCGAACAGGCTCACCCGGTACTTGCTGGCAAAGACGCCGAGTTGCGAGAGCGTCTGGTGACCGATGCCACGCTTGGGGACCGTCACGGCGCGCAGGAAGGCCGGGTCGTCATCGTTGTTGATCCAGAGCCGAAACCAGGCGCACAGATCCTTGATCTCGGCACGGTCAAAGAAACTCGTGCCACCGGACACCTTGTACGGAATGGCCGCTTTGCGCAGCGCTTTTTCAAAGATTTTGGCCTGGTGGTTGGCGCGGTAGAGCACGGCAAAGTCCTTGAAATCCAGAGACTGCGGCCCGCCGCCAACACTCTGGCCGGCGCGCAGGCTTTGCACGCGGGCCACCACACGCTCGGCCTCGTGCTCCTCGCTGTCGGCGTCGAGCACGCGCACCGGCTCGCCCTCGCCGAGATCGCTCCATAGATTCTTTACAAACAACTTCGGATTCGGACCAATCACATTGTTGGCCGCACGCAGGATGGCGCCGGTGGAGCGGTAGTTCTGCTCCAGCTTGATGACCTTGAGCGACGGGAAATCGATGGGTAGTTTCTTCAGGTTGTCCAGCGTGGCGCCGCGCCAGCCGTAGATCGACTGGTCGTCATCGCCAACGGCAGTAAAGCGTGCCTGGGCTGCCGGCTTGCCAGCCACCAGCAGCTTCAAAAATTCGTACTGCGTGGCGTTGGTGTCCTGGTATTCATCCACCAGCACGTGGCCGGCCAGCGCCTGCCACTTCTGACGCACTGTTTCGTGCTCTTGCAGCAGCTTGAGCGGCAGACTGATCAGGTCGTCAAAGTCCACGCTCTGGTAAGCGCTGAGCCGCTCCTCATAGTGCGCCATGACGCGGGCGATGATGCGCTGGTTGTCATCCGCTGCCAGCGCCGCGGCAGCTTGCGCGTTCAGACCCTGGTTCTTCCACAGGCTGATGGTCCATTGCCAGGTCCGCGCTGTGGCAGCGTCCACGCTACCGCCAGCGTCTTTCAGGATGCTGGTGACGTCGTCACTGTCGAGGATGGAGAAGTTGGGTTTGAGACCGAGCGCCGCGCCGTCCTGGCGCAACATGCGCACGCCCAGCGCATGAAAGGTGCAGATCACCACGTCCCTGGCCGTCTTGCCGATCAGGGACCTGGCACGCTCGCGCATTTCGGCGGCAGCCTTGTTGGTGAAGGTGATCGCCACGATGCGTCCCGGTTCCAGACCCGCTTGAATCAAGCGGCCAATCTTGTGTGTGATGACGCGCGTCTTGCCGGAGCCGGCACCGGCCACCACAAGGCAGGGGCCGTGCATGAAGTTGACAGCTTCTTGCTGGGCCAGGTTCAGGCCGGTCGATACAGAAGAAGACATCAAGTCAGAACAGACCGGACGCGATATTGATGGTCAAGGCAAGCAAGGTGGTATTGAAGAAAAATGCCAGCACGCAATGCGCCAGACCGGTGCGGCGCATTGTACGGTTGCTGAAGCTGACATCAGCGGTTTGCCCGGAGGTCCCAATGACACAGGAAAAGTACAGGAAATCACCGTAGTCGGGCGCGTGGCCGCCCGGAAAATCAAGCCCACCGGATTGACCACGCATCTCGCTGGCATAGTAGTCGTGCGCGTAATGCAAGGCAAACATCACTTGCGTGAAGGCCCAGGACGTAACAATGGTCAAGAGTGCCAGCGCAACATGCGCCGAACGGAAAATTCCCTTCAGATCCTTCGCCACGGACAGTTCAGCGACGATGGCCCCAATACACATCAGTGCCGCAGCCACGACAAATACCAGAACCAGAATGCGGCCTTCGTCATGCTGCAGGGCACGCTTTCGCATCCTTTCGTGGCTTGACCAGAACATCATGCGCATGGAAAGCAGGAGGTAAAGGCAAGCCCCGAGGTTCCAGCCGATGATGGACCGGGTGACGGCCTGAAGCGCCAGCGATTCAGGCAGGAGCAAGCTCGTTGCCAAACCCAGAACGAAGCACGTCAGGAGCCTGGGTCTGGCCAGAGCCAGGCGCACCAGAAAAGGCTTCGAGTGGAGGGTTTGAATGGGTGTTTGAGCCATCGCGTCGCAAGTCATGTAGGTGGCGCTGATTATTAGGCACTTTCTTTAGGGACAATAGCGACCGTGCTGCAAATATTGTTTGTCACCTTCCCTTTCTTCGCGCTGGTTCTCTGCGGCTACCTGGCGGCGAGTCGCCGCATGTTGCCACTGGAGGCCATTGCGGGTCTGAACGGCTTTGTGCTGTTTTTTGCCCTGCCCTGCATGTTGTACCGCTTGGGCTCCAGCATGCCCCTGGCGCGCTTGCTCGATGGCGGTGTCTTTTTTATCTGGACCCTGTGCGCGCTGATGACGGTGGCGCTCACGATCGCCGTCAGCAGGAACGCACGCATCGGCTGGAACGATGCTTCTTTTGGTGCCCTAGTCGCTGCTTTTCCGAATACCGGCTTCATGGGCGTGCCCTTGCTGGTCGCACTGCTCGGCGCCTCGGCCGCCGGACCGGTGATCCTGACCATGCTGGTAGACATGGTGATCACCACCTCCTTGTGCATCGCGCTGTCCCGGCTTGACGGTGCGGACCAGCACGGTGCCAGCAGAGCGGCAAGAAATGCACTCAAGGGCGTTGCCACCAATCCGCTGCCCTGGTCCATTTTGCTGGGCGCACTGGCTTCCGGCCTCAGCCTGGAGTTGCCCAAACCAGTCATGCAGACAATAGGCTTGCTGGCTGACGCGGCTTCACCGGTTGCGCTCTTCACCATAGGTGCCGTGCTGGCACGCTCGCAGATGTTGGCCAAAATCCAGCAGCACCCACCGATTCCCCTGCGCGACTACTTGCCAGTGGCTGCCATCAAGTTGCTGGTGCATCCGCTGCTGGTGCTGATCACAGGAAATTCGGCCATCGCCCTGGGTTTGCCCTTGAGCCGGTTTGCCCTGACCGTGATGGTGCTGGCCGCCGCCTTGCCAAGCGCCAGCAATGTGTCGCTGCTGGCCGAGCGTTTCGGCGCTGACAACGGGCGCATTGCCCGCATCATTTTGCTGTCAACGGCTACGGCATTTCTGACCTTCTCGCTGGCTGTGAGTTGGCTCGCCTGATTCCTTTGATGTTTCGAGTTGGGGACAGAGCAAATTTGCTTTGCAAATCCTGGTCTGTCCCGCAAGTCATCAGATCAACAACGGATCGACATCGATGGCCCAGCGAATCAGGCCTCGACCATGGGGGCCCTGCCGTGTTGTGTGCAGAACGCCTTGCCAGGCCGAGAGGAAATTTTGCAGCGCGGTGCGTGAAGGACTCTCGATCAGCATCTGGGAGCGCTCCACATTGGCAACGCGCTGAATACTCATGGGCACCGGCGGGTAAAGTGTGATCAGCCGGTTCAGTTGCGCGGCATCCGGCACGGCGCTGGCACCCCTGCTGGCAACAGCCAGAAAACCCTGAGCCACTTCCTGCGTACGCGCCTCGGCACGCACCAACGCCTGAAAACTGAAAGGCGGCATCGCGGCCTGCTCACGCTCCTGAAGCTGCCTGGCGGCAAAAGCCGGGTAGTCGTGGCGTTTCAGGGCTTCAAACAGGGGATGTTGGGGATGAAAGGTCTGCAGCCACATCTCACTTTGCGCGCTGATGTCGGCGTCGCGCCCGGCGCGGCCTCCGGCCTGCATCAGCAAGCCAAACAGGCGCTCTGCTGCCCGGAAATCGCTGGAGAACAGGGCACCGTCCGGATTGATCGCAGCCACCAGGGTAATACGCCGAAAGTCGTGCCCCTTGGCAATCATTTGCGTGCCAACCAGCACATCAACGTCTCCGGCATGAACGCGCGCCAGTTGCGATTCAAGTTCGCCCTTGAGCCGGGTGCTGTCGGCGTCAATGCGGGCGATGCGCACCGGCTCACCTGTGGGCCACTGCGCACTGATCGAATTGGGCCTGCGCACGTCAGCCAGCAACTCGGCCAGATGTTCTTCGAGCCGCTCGGTGCCGCGCCCCATGGGCGCGATATCCGGATTGCCGCAAGCCGGGCAGGCCCGCGGCACGCGCTCGGTGTAGCCACAGTGATGGCAGCGCAGGGTTCGGTCGATTTTGTGAAAGACCCGGTAGGCGCTGCAGTGTGGACACTCGCTTTTCCAATCGCAATCGGCGCAGTGCAGGACTGGCGCGTAGCCACGGCGGTTCAGAAACACCAGACTCTGCTCACCACGCGCCACCCGCTCGGCAATCGCCTCCAGCAGTGGCGGCGCAATAACGCACTTTTTCGGTTGATGGTTCATGTCGACCCGACGGACCAAGGGCAGACTCGCATGCTGACCAATGCGGCTCGGCATCTGCAATCGAACATAGCGGCCACCTTCTGCCACGCTCCGACTGTGGTGCCAGGTCTCCAGAGAAGGCGTCGCCGATCCCAGCAGGACCTTGACGCCTTCCAGCCGGGCCCGGTAAACCGCCAGGTCACGCGCCGAATAGCGTGCCCCCTCCTGGCTCTTGTAGCTGGGGTCGTGCTCTTCGTCGACGATGATCAGTCGGAGCGCGGGCAACGAAGCGAAGATCGCCATGCGTGTACCCAGCACGATGCGCGCCACGCCGCTGTGCGCCGCCAGCCAACTCTTCAGGCGCTGGGCGGGCGTCATGCCGCTGTGCAGACAAACCACAGCGCCAGCGCCGAACAGGTCGTCGAAGCGGGCCCGAAAACGCGATTCGAGTTGCGGCGTCAAGTTGATTTCCGGCACCATGACCAGTGCCTGTGCACTGGCATCACCAGCAAGCAGTCGCTCGACAATTTGCAGATAGACCTCGGTCTTGCCGCTGCCGGTGGCGCCAAACAGAAGAAACGGTCCGTCGGCCGAGTGGAATTGATTGATCACCAATTGCTGTTCCGCTGTAAGCGGCAAAGAGGCCGCAGCAGCATTGGAGAGCGCCGACGCAGGATCGACTGGCTTGGCGTAGCGCTTGATCCTTCGTGCCACCTGCAGCGCTGTGAGTTCGCGCAGTTGGGGCGGCAGTGCGGCCAGAGCCACTTCGCCCAGGGAGCGCTGGTAATAGTCCGCAGTGAAAGTCACCAGTTGCCGCCACGCCACTGACAAAGGGGCAATACCTTCTATCTCGCCTGCAATCGGCCGGAGCTTGTCAGCGGAAATTTCTGCTTCAGGGCGCGCAGCCGATTCAGCACTGGGCCGATCCCAGATCACGCCGAGCAAATCGCGTTTTCCCAAGGGTACGCGCACCATTGTGCCGGCAGCGATGGAGCGCTCGCTGAAGTAGCTCAAAGGTCCGGCCACCTGGCTGTGAATTGGGGTTTGTACCAGTACCGAAAGCAGATTCATGCCTTGCCCGGATTTGAGGCGTAAAGTTGATGTGAACTTGCGGAAAACGCCTTAAGTCTTTGATTCATAATCAATTTATGCCAGATTCAGAGTTTCTGTGGATAACTTTGTTGATATGTCACCTCCAGCAGCCCCGAGCCCTTCAAAATCAAGGCTTTGGCTGAAATGCCCACAAAAAAGGCAAATTTTAAAATCGTTATAAATCAATCACTTACGATAGCTATTGGTTTTGTAGCAGAGGCCAGGAAAAAATGTGGACTTTCGCAGTGCAACAATAATTTTGTGCATAAGTCAGGCTCCACTAACCATTTTCAGGTCCAAAAAGTGTTATGAAATCATGACCCACAGATCTAGGCACGCATCTGGCGTGAATACTCGTGCACTGCCTGCACGAGCGACGCCACATGCTCAGGAGGTGTGTGCTGACTTATGCCATGCCCCAGGTTGAAAATGTGCGTTGAGCCGGTACCTGCTCCAACGTGTGGCGCACCAAAACTGCGCAGCGCCTTGGCCACTTCGGCCTCAATTTGTGCCGGATTGGCAAACAGCACATTCGGGTCGATATTGCCCTGCAGCGCTTTGCTGCTACCTACCAGGGCACGGGCACGCGTCAGGTTGACTGTCCAGTCCAGACCCAGCACGTCACACTTCAGGGCACCCATTTCTTCCAGCCAGAGTCCGCCCCCCTTGGTGAACACGATGGAGGGAATGCGCACACCGTCATGATCCGTCTTCAGTTGCGCCAGCACACGGGTCGTGTAGGCCAGGCTGAATTCCTGGAATGCGCCGTCAGCCAGCACACCGCCCCAACTGTCAAAAATCATTACTGCCTGGGCGCCGGCTTCAATTTGAGTATTCAGGTACAGCGCAACGGCGTCAGCATTGATCTCCAGAATCCTGTGCATCAGGTCCGGACGGCTGTAGAGCATGGTCTTGACCAGCCGATAGTCATCCGAGCCTGCGCCCTCCACCATGTAGCACGCCAGCGTCCAGGGGCTGCCGGAAAAGCCGATCAAGGGCACCCGGCCGTTCAGCGCCTTGCGAATTGAAGTGACGGCGTCAAAGACATAGCGCAGCTTGTCCATGTCCGGTACCGCCAGTTTGGAGACCGCCGCCTCATCCCGCACCGCATGAGCAAATTTTGGCCCCTCACCAAGGGCAAACGAAAGCCCCAGACCCATGGCGTCGGGCACGGTCAGAATGTCACTGAACAAAATGGCTGCGTCCAGCGGGTAGCGGTCAATCGGCTGCAGCGTGACCTCGGTCGCGTAATCGGTGTTGGTTGCCAGCCCCATGAAGCTACCGGCCCTGGCACGGGTGGCGCGGTACTCAGGTAGATAGCGTCCGGCTTGGCGCATCAACCAGATCGGTGTGTGATCGGTGGCCTGACGCAGGCATGCACGGATAAAGGAGTCGTTTTGCAGGGGCGCAAAGGCGCCGGATTGGGAAGATATATTCATACGCCAATTGTCGCAGCAAGAAGCCCTACGGGCTCGGCAGTCGCATCGCCGCATCCTCAAAGGTGCCGGCCTCGGCATCCAGATGACAGGCAGTACAGTTGCTCCGGCTTTTGACCATGGGCGACTGCCAGTCAGCGGCGGCGATGTGGCTGTGTTTTTTGACCCAGTACGGCGTTTCTGTGATTCTGAGCGGCGTCGCGCCGGCCTGGATCGAAAGCTCGATCTTGGTGGCCGGCTCCGTCTTGCGCTGCTCGGCCGAGTTGCTGGTCAGAAAGGTCAGCAGTGCATTCGTCGTAGGCGCATCAAGCGCCAGGTCGGAACCAAAGTGCTGCTTCTGTTCGCTCATGATGCGCACCCAGGAGCGACCAGGCAGCAGCGACGGATGAAATGCCAGGTGACAACTGCCGCATTCCTCACGCCACTGTGCGTTGTCGGCCAGTTTGGGTCCGACAAATGCCACGTCGGGTGTCTTCAGCTTGCTTGCCGGGCGCCCGGTTTGCTGCTCCAGTGGAGCATGCAGCGCGTAAGAAAACCACCAGACGCCAAACGTCACCATCAGCACGGCCATGAATACCGCCACCCATCTACGGGGCCGTACCACCGGGGCGCTGGCGTCGGCCAGCAGA